>JAZNWB010000035.1:0-4742 GCA_045593125.1 Congzhengia sp.
TGCGATATCAGCGATTGTGGTATCTTCAGTTTCACCACTTCTGTGAGATGTAACTGCTGTGTAGCCAGCACGGTTAGCCATCTGAATTGCCTCTAAGGTTTCGGTCAAGCTACCAATCTGGTTAACTTTAATGAGGATAGAGTTAGAAACGCCTAAGTCGATACCCTTTTTCAGTCTTTCAGTATTTGTTACGAACAGGTCGTCACCAACTAACTGCATCTTGTCACCGAGCTTATCGGTAAGGATTTTCCAGCCTTCCCAGTCTTCTTCAGCAACACCGTCTTCTAATGAGATAATCGGGTATTTGCTAGCGAGGTCTTCCCAGTAAGCAACCATTTCTTCACGGGTTTTAAAGATGTCAGATTTCCAGAAGTAGTAACCGTCTTTGCCGATTTTCTTAGCTTCTTCAAACATTTCTGTAGAAGCAGCATCGATAGCGATACGGAAGTCATCGCCAGGTTTGTAACCAGCCTTTTCGATAGCTTCAACGATAACCTGAATAGCCTCTTCATCGCTCTTTAAGTTAGGAGCAAAACCGCCTTCGTCACCAACAGCTGTGCTGTAGCCCTTAGCCTTTAATACGCTCTTTAAGTTGTGGAATACTTCTGCGCAGTTCTTTAAAGCCTCTTTAAATGATTTTGCACCAACAGGCATAATCATAAATTCCTGAATGTTTACGCTGTTGTCAGCATGCTTACCACCGTTTAAGATGTTCATCATAGGAACAGGAAGAGTTCTTGCATTGCATCCGCCGATGTAGTTGTATAAAGATACACCTAAAGCTTCAGCTGCAGCTTTAGCACAAGCTAAAGATACACCTAAGATTGCGTTTGCACCCAGACGGCCTTTGTTAGGTGTGCCATCTAAAGCGATCATAGTACGGTCGATAGCGATCTGATCGAGTACGTTCATACCGATAACTGCTTCAGCGATTTCGCCGTTTACGTTTGCAACAGCAGTTTCAACACCCTTACCTAAGTAACGGCTGTCGTCACCGTCACGCAGCTCAACTGCCTCAAACGCACCTGTCGATGCACCAGAAGGAACAGAAGCGCGGCCTACATAACCGTCCTCTGTGAAAACTTCAACCTCAACGGTCGGATTGCCGCGAGAGTCCATAACTTCTCTTGCAACAACATCAATAATTTCGATAAACTGTTTCATTTTTGTTTTCTCCTCTCAAGTTGTAAATATTTAAGTGTATTTCTTATGCATTATAAAATAATACTTTTCCCTGTCATTTCTTCAGGCTGAGGAAGGTCTAAAAGCTTTAACATTGTCGGAGCAATGTCTGCTAAGCATCCGCCCTCACGAAGCTTTACATCACCTGCACCCATTACGATAAAAGGAACGGGATATGTGGTGTGAGCCGTAAATGGTTCACCGTCTTTGGGGTCAATCATCTGGTCAGCATTTCCGTGGTCTGCGGTAATAAGCATTTTACCACCCATTTTTAAGACCTTGTCTGCCACCTTGCCAACGCACTCATCAACAGTTTCAACAGCCTTAACAGCCGCCGGAATAACACCGGTATGACCAACCATATCGCAGTTAGCATAGTTTAAGATGATTACATCATATTTACCCGAATCAAGTCGGCTAATTAGCTCATCGGTTACTTCATAAGCACTCATTTTTGGGTCTAAGTCATAGGTTGCAACCTTAGGTGACTCGATAAGTGCTCTGTCTTCGCCCTCTGAAACTGCCTCAACACCGCCGTTAAAGAAGAATGTAACGTGGGCATATTTTTCTGTTTCAGCAATTCTGAGCTGAGAAAGTCCCTTTGCACTGATATAATCACCAAATGTGTTGTTAAGTGTTTGCGGCTTAAACGCAACGTGAACATTCGGCATACTCTTATCATACTGAGTCATACATACGAAATATACAGGGAAATATTCTCTTGCAAATCCGTCAAACTCGTTATCTGCAAATGTTCTTGTAATTTCACGAGCTCTGTCAGGACGGAAGTTTGCAAAAACAACACTGTCGTTTTTGGTAATCATTCCAACTGCTGCACCGTTTTCGGTAACAACTGCAGGAACTACAAACTCGTCAGTAACTTCGTTGTCATAAGACTTAGCTACTGCACCGCTTGCAGATTCTGTCATCTCGCCGATGCCGCGTGTCATTGCAGAATATGCCTTTTCTACACGGTCCCAACGGTTGTCACGGTCCATTGCATAATAACGGCCCATAACAGTTGCAATTTTACCCACACCAATTTCAGAAAGCTTGTTTTCAAGCTCAATAACAAAATCCTTACCCGATGACGGAGGAACATCACGTCCGTCTAAGAAGCAATGCAGGAAAACCTTGCTAAGACCTGCTCTTTTTGCCATTTCAACGATTCCGTAAATATGCTCATTATGACTGTGAACACCGCCATCTGATAACAGACCCATAATGTGAAGTGCACTGTTATGCTTTTTGCAGTTTTCACAAGCCGCAATAAGCTCTTCGTTTTCGAAGAAATCGCCATCGTTGATTGCTTTTGTTATTCTTGTAAGCTCCTGATAAACGATACGTCCTGCACCAATGTTGGTGTGCCCAACCTCAGAGTTACCCATCTGACCGTCAGGAAGACCAACGGCAAGACCGCTTGCATCTAAGCTAACGTTAGGATACTCTTTAAAAATTTTATCAAGATTCGGAGTTTTTGCCATTGATACGGCATTACCCTCTTTGGACGAATTCATACCGAATCCGTCCATTATGCATAATAATAAAGGTTTTTTCATTTTATATCTCCAATTACTTATAAATTACGATGCTCTTAAAGTCATCAGCCTTTAAGCTTGCACCGCCGATAAGACCGCCGTCGATGTCAGCCTCTGCAAACAACTCTGCAGCATTTGCAGCCTTAACACTTCCGCCGTACTGGATTGTGATTGCATCGGCAACTTCTGCATCATAAATTTCTCTTACGCAGTCGCGAATAGCCTTACATACCTCTTCAGCCTGTGCGGTTGTAGCAGTTTTACCTGTTCCGATTGCCCAAACCGGCTCGTATGCGATAATAGCTTTTTTAGCCTGGTCTTTTGTAACATCTTTTAAAGCAATCTTTGTCTGCATACGAACGAGGTCATTTGTTATACCCTGTTCTCTCTGCTCTAAGCTTTCGCCTACGCAGATAATCGGAATAAGACCCTTTTCGTAAGCCTTGATTACCTTTTTATTTACAGTTTCGTCAGTTTCTGCAAAGTACTGACGGCGTTCTGAATGTCCTAAGATTACATATTCAACACCTAAGTCTAAGAGCATATCTGCGCTGATTTCGCCGGTGAATGCGCCGCTGTCTTCAAAGTACATATTCTGAGCACCAACGTGGATGTTCGTGCCTTTTGCCGCCTCAACTGCAGCAGCTAAGCATACAGCAGTCGGACATACAACAACGGTATCTTCAGCATCTTTAACAAGCGGAATAAGCTCAGCAATTAAAGCCTTTGTTTCGCTAGGAGTTTTGTTCATTTTCCAGTTACCAGCGATAACCTTTTTACGGCTGTTTGTCATAAGACAAGCAATACCAGGAAGCTCAATACCCTCTAAGAACTCTAAGGATGCACCGCCACCTGTTGAAATGTGAGTCATTTTATCGCCAAAGCCCAAGGTTTCAACAGCAGCCGCACTGTCACCGCCACCAATGATGGTAACTGCGTCAGCCTCGGCAACAGCTTTTGCAACCTCGATGGTTCCGTTTGCAAAACTGCTCATTTCGAAAACGCCCATAGGTCCGTTCCAGATAACAGTTTTAGCATTTTTAATTTCATCTGTAAAAGTCTTAACTGTTTCAGGTCCGATATCTAAGCCCTGCCATCCGTCAGGAATCTCACCAGTTGCGCAAACCTTTGTATTTGCATCGTTTGAGAATGCATCAGCAATTATATTGTCGGTAGGAAGAAGAATTTTAACTCCCTTTTCTTTAGCTAATGCCATAACCTCTTTTGTGTATTCAAGTCTTTCATCATCGCATAAAGAATCGCCGATTTTGCCACCCTCTGCCTTGCTGAAGGTATAAGCCATACCGCCGCCGATGATGATAGTATCTACCTTATTTAAAAGATTATTAATTACACCGATTTTATCTTTAACCTTAGCACCGCCTAAAATTGCAACGAACGGACGCTGTGCATTTTCTAATGCTCCGCCCATAACTTCGATTTCCTTTTTAATAAGGTAACCTGCAACAGCGGGCAAGTAGTCAGCAACACCAGCGGTTGAAGAATGTGCACGGTGAGCTGTTCCGAATGCATCGTTTACAAAAACTTCAGCTAATGCAGCAAGCTTTTTAGAAAATTCGGGGTCATTTTTAGTTTCTTCTGCATGGAAACGAACATTCTCGAGCATTACAACATCGCCGTCTGCCATAGCTGAAGTAGCTTTAACTGCGCTTTCGCCGATAACATCGTCAGCCATTACAACTTCTTTGCCTAAAAGCTCAGAAAGTCTTTTTGCAACGGGACGAAGGCTGTATTTCATATTGAACTCGCCCTTAGGACGACCCATGTGTGAACAAAGGATAACCTTTGCACCCTGCTCCATTAAATATTTGATGGTCGGAAGAGCACCGTTGATTCTGTTTTCGTTGGTGATGTTTCCTGCATCATCCATAGGAACGTTGAAATCGCATCTTACAAGAACTTTTTTTCCTTTTACTGCGATATCCTCTACTGTTTTCTGTCTCATCAAATTCACCTCATATAGTATATTTTTCAAATTCACTCAATTCGCCAAGTCGGATC
>JAZNWB010000036.1:0-4357 GCA_045593125.1 Congzhengia sp.
GTCAAAGTTCACAAGGTGAATCTGGCATTCGTTTTAATAGAGTGTCGCCAATGATAAGATTTCCTTCAATTTAAAACAAGGAGGAAATCTTATGTCAGTCAGACTAAGGTTTGCGTCGGCTCTTTATGCTGCGCGAACAAAACAACAGCTAACTCAGGAAAAGACAGCAGAACTACTAGGAATCTCCACGCGATGGTATCAGAAAATTGAAAAGGGTGTATCAGAGCCAAATTTAACACTGGTATGCAACATTCAAAAGCAATTTGAACTTAACCTGGCAAATTGCGCCGAAGAGGAGGCGATTTTATGATTTATAGTATTTTGTGCCGTTCAATCTTAAGGAGTTGTCAGGGATGGACTTAAAGCAAAGAGAGTTATTTGGACACCGTTTAAGAAATCTCCGTATCGCATCCGGTGAATCGCAAAGAGAAACCGCTCGTAAACTTTATATATCAAGAGCCTGTTTGTCTAACTATGAACAGGGAAAGAGATTTCCCGCAACTGAAGTGCTGTGTGAGCTTGCAAAATATTTTAAAGTTGATGTTAGCTATCTTATCGCCAATGATGACGGTGTTTTTTTAAGCGGAATTGAGGATTGTAAAATTACAATTTACGAGCATTTAATAGAAGATAGGTATCTGGACTTGTCCGGTTTATCTTCCGTACGCAAAATGGAGTTGATTGATTACTTACTTTACCTTAAGCAGAAAAATGATATGAAAATACGGGTGTCAAAATGACACCCGTATTTTTTGCTTATTGTCGTTTTTTAGTTGTTCTAAACAGTTTATCGCCTCGGTCGCCGTTTTGATAGCGCGTTTTTAAAGTTGCATATGGTATGTTTATTTGCTCCGCTATTTCTCCCAAAGTCATCATTTCCCCTTCATATTCTACAAGCACATTGTTTCTTCTATTTCGCGCTTGTGTTTTCATATCGACCCAACGGCAATTATCAGGCTCATAATTTCCATTAACATCTATGCGATCAATAGATAAACCCGATTTGTATTTGTTCGCTATTGCCCAGTCGTAAAAAGCTTTAAAGTCTTGCCGCCACTCATCACAGACCTTTATGCCTCTAGCACCGTAGCCTTTGTAGCATTTATCGTTGCTATTGTAGCAGCGTTGTTTCATACGATTCCAAACACTATAAAGGCGAGTATGTGTTAGTTTATGTTTTTCGCGCCGTTTCGCTGATACTTCTGAGTGATAGCAACCGCATGATTTTGTATTGCCGTTTTTTAAGGCTGTACCTTGTATAATTCTTATATTTCCGCAATCGCAACGACATTTCCAGTATGACTTGGCTTTCTCATTCGGCACAAATTCAAGCACGGTCAGTCTGCCGAACCGCTTGCCTGTTAGGTCCTCTTTAAAGCTCTTGCTCATACCTGCACCGCCTTTGTTGTGCTTAACAAGTCGCATTCTCCCCTTAGCTGCATAGCATAAATAAAGCCTAAAATAAAACCTTGTTGTTCATATGCCGATGCAAAATCGCCTAATAGACCATCAATCTTTCCACTTTCAGGATTGCCGGCATTTTGAATTGGGTTGACAATGGTTTCGTATGCCTCATCTGTTATCGCTTTTGTTTCATCAAATGATATACAATCATCGCTGTCATTTACCTCATAATAAATCTCAATTATCTTTTTAAATTTTGCTTTTTCCATAAAAATACTCCTCTCAAATTTTAGTTTGACAGAAGTATCCTAATCTGATATAATAATAACAGATAGGATTTCCTGTCGGTGTAGAGTGTTGTTTTCGTTGGTAGCGGGGCAACACTCTATTTTCATTTTTCGTTTGCTAAATCTTTGCGGATACATTCTTTAATGTATCCTTGCTTGCTTTTTACTGTGCTTAATTTCTGAATAATATCTTTGTCGGTTTGATTATTCAGTTTAAGCTGATAACGTGTAGTGTTTGCTTTGTCATATTCTGCCTGATTAAACTTTGTCGCTATTTTAAACACCTCTTTTTCTTTGCCCAACAAATTATTGTTACTACTATATTGATAGCAAATAAAATCAAAAGTAAATAATCAATAATGTGCATATTGGCAAAATCAACGACTTTTAATACCACAACCAAGATTAAAAAAATGTTTAAAGTATCTTGCATAATCCTTGATGTTATGATATAATAAAATCCCAAAAGGGAGGGTGGATTTCTCCACCCAGCTCTTACTTGCGTTTGAAGGTTTCATATAGTTTCGTGGCTATCTGTACTACCAACCAAATGCCTGTAAGAGCTTTTATTATTTCATCCAACATCATCTACCCCCTTTCCTTTATACTCGGGTTTGTTTTCCCTCACCCTGTAATTATATTATAGCATAAAGGTGTGTACCTGTCAAGGCTTTTTTTGCAATTTTTTCTAAAATATTTTAAAAATAAGCGATGTCCTTACGGACACCGCCTCACATTCGAAAAAAATAACCTATAACGATGCCCACAATCGTTGTGATGGCAGTAGTGGCGACTAAATCCCATCGCTTAGCAGGCTTTTCTTCCATGGTTCTTATCCTGTCTGACATATCTGTAATATCGTGCTGCATAGTTTTAATGCTCGATGCAAGCTCATAAACTGATTTGGCTAATGAATCAATACTATCAATTCTTTTATGTGCTGACTTTAGCGATTCTTCGATATGTGCAATTTTGTCCGTAAGATTTATTTTAAATTCTTCCATTTTTATTCCTCGCTTTCTGCACTGCGTTTCTGATACTGAGTTCCGAAATAAAATGATATCACAACCGTAAATACTGTAAGGAACTGCTCTGATGAAAGTTGTCCTTTAAGCGCAAGAACAGCAAATACCAAAGCAAGTAAAAGCGTTGTTATGCTTTTTACATCGATTAGTTTAGCTAACTGTTTTTTCATTCCTTCCACACTCCTACATTATGGATTCTTCTGTTCTCATTCGTTGCCTCTAATATCTTGCCGTTCTTTAAGATGAACGAGCCGCCGCCGTCAAGCTTAATGGCATTGTAGATGCCAAGCGCAACCAACGCCCAGCACATTTCATCAAAGTTGCACTGCATTGCTACGTATACAAGCTTATCGTGCCTGATGCCTAAAAAGCCGTGCCACGTGTCATAAAGCTCGCTGCCGAAATATCCCTCAGCTTTAATTTCATCAAGGCCAACATATTTTCCGTTTACTATAATCGGGATTCCTGATATTGCTGTCTTTAGTCTTCTTATCGTTCCTAAATCATCTGTTTTGGTAATTCCACAGTTGCCGTCAGCCAGAGTGTAAATGGTTGTGCATTTCTTTTTGGAAAGATTCAGCCAGTCGGCATTGTCCTTTGCCTGCGCAATAATTTCACCATTGTTTGCAAGGTTCCCGACAGGAATAGTTTTGCCACCTTTTTCTACCGCAAAATATCCACAATTAAAATAGCTGGGTATGCTTACATCTTTTTTATCGCAGTCGCATATCATGATTTCAAAGCCGGCAGGATTTATTTCCTGCACATATATTTTGCCATTAAGCTCCATGACCGTTTGTGCCACGTTGGTTTCCTCCTTTGCTTTTGTGTTGGTTATTCCTTCAAAGATTGCTTTTGCAAAATCTTCTTGTCTGGTCTTTAAAAGCCAGGCATCATTTTCATTGTCTACAAATGCTGTTTCAATTAAGAGCGCAGGGGCAGATGTGTTTTTCAGCACCACAAGTTCTGACCTTGCTTTTACACCTCTGTCGGTTGTGCCGAGCTTGTCCACTATGGACTGCTGCACTTTTGCAGCAGTTGTAGCTGCTTTGCTATTTAAGCTGTATACTAGCGTTTCTGTTCCGCGCGCCGTTTTGTCAAAAGCATTACAGTGTATGGATATGAATAGGTCAGCTCCCCAATCATTTGACATTCTTGCACGCTCATTAAGGCTCGATGTAACCGTTCCGTTGCCTACATTATCGGTCACGCTGTTACGGCTCATTTTCACCTCATGGCCTGCATTTATAAGTAAATTGCGAAGATAAACCGCTATATCAAAAGTAACAATTTCTTCACGCAAACCATATCCGCTTGCACCTGTATCGCTACCTGAATAGTTATGCCCGGGGTCAAGAAATATTTTCATTTTCTGCCTCCGTTTCTTCTGTCGGCATTTCCTCTGATGGTTCTTCTATATACTGTGCCTCTATCAATATGTTCAGCTCCGACAAATCATCTTCAGTTAAAACACCCTTGTCAAGCCAGCCTGCCGCATTTAATATAACCTGATAATCAGCCATCTTGCCTACAGCATCTTTTAATCCTTTAAAAATAAAATCACGTAACGAAAACATTATATATTCCCTCCTAAAGCTATAATTGCATTTGTAAGTTTTTCTATCACCTTGTTTGAATCCT
>JAZNWB010000037.1:0-5953 GCA_045593125.1 Congzhengia sp.
TTTCAAACAAGGATCATATTGATGAACTTGAAAATGCAATTACCGACTTTGAATATGCAGTAATCCACAAAAATGCTCAGGACACACAAACCTGTGCAAAGCAGATAATAAATATTGTAAATGGAATAAAAAGAGCAAGCCATACACTGTACTGACAGTGTATGGCTTTTGATTTTACATATTAGTTTTCGGTTTTCTTTTTGAGAAGTTCGCTGAGTTCTTCAAAAAATGTGTTGATATCGCTGAACTGTCTGTAAACAGAAGCAAAACGAACATATGCAACCTCATCAATTTCAGGGAGACGTTCCATTACCATTTCGCCTATTTTCTGAGAAGAAATTTCACGTTCTAATAAATTCTGTGTAGCAGACTCTATCTCACTTACGATTCTTTCCATATCTGCTGTAGCAACAGGACGTTTTTCGCAAGCTCTGATAATACCATTTAGGAGCTTTTCTCTGTCAAACATCTGGCGTGAACCATCTTTTTTAACAACCATCAGTGGTATAGTCTCGATTTTTTCATAAGTTGTAAAACGCTTTCCGCAACTTAAACATTCACGACGTCTGCGTATTGCTTCTCCTTCATCAGTAGGACGTGAGTCAATAACCTTACTTTCTTCAAATTCGCAAAAAGGACATTTCATCTTTTATTCCTCCATATTGTTGTAAAATTCATATATGTAATTTTTTCTCTCTCTCATTTCCTCAGCACGCTTAAGATACTCCCGTACATCTTTAACGTTAAATACTCTTTCTATCCTGTCACCCTTTACCAGTTTTGTCACAGCTCCAACACCTGCAGAAATTACTGTTCGTATTTCTTCCATCATGCAGATATTGTAAATACCCTCCGTACTTCCTTTACAAAAGCCTGTGTTCTCTAAGTCACCCAGGATATTCTTCTGTCTATACAGATAATAAGGATCATACCCGTTTTGAGCAAGCCTTTCATGAGCGTAATCCACCATTTGATCAACAATATTATTTACAGGCAAACCATCAAAATCGTTATTTTGGTTAATGCGTGCAGCTCTTTTTATGCTCATTGTATGGACTGTAATGTTTTCAGGATTAAGATCTATTACCTTGTCCACGGTATTTTTAAACTCTTCCAAAGTTTCCTGAGGCAGGCCTGCTATAATATCCATATTGATACATTTAAAACCTTTTGTTTTAGCTAAACTATAAGCGTCGTAAATCTGCTCTACAGAATGTTTTCTGCCGATTATAGACAGGGTTTTATCATTCATAGACTGTGGATTTATGCTTATGCGGTCGACTCCATGATTTTTCATAACATCAAGCTTACTCTCAGTTATTGTATCAGGTCTTCCTGCTTCAATTGTAAATTCGCGACACCCAGATAAATCAAAGGTATTTTCTATCTTATATAAAAGATTATCAAGCTCAATTGATAATATAGATGTAGGTGTACCACCGCCTATATAAACACTTATGATTGTCAGGTCAAGGTCATCAATAATTTTTCTTATTGTGTCAAGCTCATCATATAAAGCATACAGATATGGCTCAATAAAATCTTTCATTTCTGATACAGGCATTGATGCAAATGAGCAATATACACACCTCGACGGACAAAAAGGAATATCAATATACAGCGATACAGCGTTGTCGGGTATAGTTTCAATTATTGCCAACTCTCTTTTGGCAATTGACAACGACAAATCAATCTTTTTATCGCTTACTTCATATTCATTTTTTAAAATACTAATTGTTTCTTCCTCGCTAAGACCATTAGATAGCATATTGACCACTCTTTTGACAGGCCTTATGCCAACCAAGGTTCCCCAAGGAATAGTTTTTTCTTTATTGTTCAAGACTCTCACCTAAAAAATATACGGATTGTTAATTTTTTCATAACCAATAGACGTGTTTTCGCCGTGACCTGGTAGAACAACTACATCATCAGGTAGTGCAAAAAGTTTTATTTTGATACTTTTTATAAGCTCTGCTTCATTTCCAGTAGCAAGGTCGCACCGTCCTACACTTGCAAAAAACAAAGTGTCACCGGAAATAAGAAGTTTCTCTTTTTCGCAATATAAACACATACTGCCGGATGTATGCCCCGGAGTTTCAATTATTTTAAATTCGTATCCCCCGCTTTTAATTACATCTCCAGCTTTTACATAAATATCTGCAACTAATTCTATAGGTTTCCTTGAATATCTGTCCGTGTAATTTATATCACTACGCATCAGATTCTCTTTTTCACTCTGACAAGCAATCAGCTTTACACCCGTTTTACTTGCTAATTCTTCAACTGCCATAATGTGGTCAAAATGACAATGAGTAAGAACAATATATTTTGCTTTTATATTGTTTTCTCTAAGTGTTTCTGTAATACCTTCAGCATCACTGCCTGGGTCTACAATAATTGCTTCATTAGAATCGCCTAAAATATAACAATTAACACCCATTAAACCTACGCTTTTTTTAATACATAACATATTACTCTGCTCTTCTCTTTACTTCAAATACACCGCTTATGTTGCTTAATTTACTGGCAACATGATTAAGCTCGCTCTTTGAATTTATCTCAATAGAAAGATTTATTATTACAACATTGTCCTTGGTTATTTTTGAATTAATGCCCGTGATCAAAATCTTAAGGTCTGCAATTGTTCCTGCAACTTCAGCCAAGAGACCTTTTCTGTCATTTGCAAAAATTTGTATTTCTGTAAAGTAGGAGGCCTTTTCAGCCAATTCTTTTTCCCAGTAAACATTTATAAGTCTCTGCTTATCTTCGTCACTGATAGCACCAGAAACATTAGGGCAGTCTTTTCTGTGTACACTGACTCCTCTGCCACGTGTGATATAACCTATGATACTATCACCAGGAACAGGACTGCAGCAGCGCGAAAACCTTACAAGACAATCTTCAATACCCTCTACAGCAACACCGTTACTTGAAGTCTTTTTACGTTTCTGGGGCGCTTCAATTGCCGAAATGTCTATGTCCGGATTTTCTGCCTTTAATGCTTTTCTGTATTCCTCACGGAGTCTGCCTATCACCTTATTTACAGTAAGACCACCATACCCTACTGCTGCATAAATATCATCAATGGATGAGAATGTATATTTCTTACAAAGCATTTCCACCCATTCGTTACGGAAAAGCTGACTATGAGTAAGATTTACACGTTTTAACTCCTTATCAATTAGGTCTTTACCGTGTTGTATATTCTCTTCCCTTCGTTCCTTTTTTAGCCACTGATTGATTTTTGACCTGGCTTGCGAAGTTTTACAAAGTTTTAACCAGTCACGACTTGGCCCCTTTACTGCAGAAGATGTCATTACTTCTACAATATCACCGTTTTGTAATATATAATCAAGTGTCGCAATTTTCCCGTTAACCTTTACCCCCTGCATTTTACAACCAACTGCACTGTGAATAGAAAAGGCAAAATCAATAGGCGTAGAGCCTGCAGGAAGATTAACAATATCCCCTCTTGGAGTAAATACAAATACTTCATCTGCAAAAAGATCAATCTTCAAAGTTCTCATAAAGTCGTCAGTATCTACGACAGAATTCTGAATTTCCAACAGTTGGCGTATCCATTCAAGCTTAGAATCTGCCTCTGTTTTTTTATCTACGCCCTCTTTATACTTCCAATGTGCCGCAATACCGTATTCCGCAACACGATGCATTTCCCATGTTCTTATCTGTATTTCAAAAGGCGTACCATTAGGACCTATTACAGTTGTATGAAGAGATTGATACATATTAGGCTTAGGCATGGCTATATAATCTTTAAATCTACCTGGAATAGGATGGTATAACTCATGAACCATACCTAATACTGCATAACATTCTGTAATTGAATTTACTATAACACGAACAGCAAACAAGTCATACAACTCATCTATGGATTTGTTCTGAGTGAACATTTTTCTGTATATACTGTAAAAATGCTTCGCTCTGCCTGTAACCTGTGCCTCAATATCCATATCCGCAGTCTTTTCGCGGAGTGTTTCCATAATATCATTAATGAAGCGTTCGCGTTCCTGTTTCTTTAAATTGATAGACTCGGTAATTTCCTTATATGCTACAGGGTCAATAAATCTTAGTGATAAATCTTCTAACTCCCACTTTATTTTTGACATACCAAGTCTGTGAGCTAAAGCCGCATATACCTCTAAGGTTTCACGCGCTTTTTCACGCTGCTTTATCTCGGATTTTGCAGTTAACGTTCTCATGTTGTGCAGACGGTCAGCAAGCTTAATAAGAATAACTCGCACATCTTTTGCCATGGCAAGAAGCATTTTTCTTATGTTTTCTACCTGCTGCTCCTCTGCAGTTGTATACTGAATTTTTCCGAGCTTAGTAACACCGTCTACAATTACCGCTACATTTTCGCCAAATTCTATTTTAATGTCTTCTAAGGTGTAGTCAGTGTCTTCTACAACATCGTGCAGCAACGCACTTACCAAGGTGTCGCAATCAAGCTCTAAATCCGCAAGAATATATGCAACCTCTAAGGGATGAGTAATGTAAGGTTCCCCCGACACACGCATTTGACCGTCATGTGCTTCAAAGGCAAGGTTGTATGCCTTTTCAAGCTTTTCAATATTAAAATTCTGATTTACCAAAAGCGCTTTTTCTTTCAACGCTTCAAAATCGTGTGTCGCACGATACATACCAAACACCTCTATTCTGTGCGATTTAGTTTTACATCCTTTAATAATACCTGAAGTTGTCTTGCACCCCTATATATATTAATATCTACGCTGAATGCAATATCAACCTTATCATCTACATTTAAAACATCTAAAAGTTCACCCATATTGAAGCCTACTGCTTCTATGCTGTATTCCTGATGAGTCAATATAAGTTTTATGTGTTTTCCTTCGCTTAACGGTCTGATTTGTGAAATGGTTAATTCCTTGGTGTAGAACAGGGGACATGCATTTCCCATACCATAAGGCTCTAAAATAGAAAGCTTTTCTGCAGTTCCCATATTCACATAAGGTGCAGGAAGTTCAGAATCAATATATAAAATCGGCATAAAATCATCTTCTGTAAGACATGATTTTGCATATTCATTTATTTCTTTTCTGAAGGTATCAATATTTTCGGGCTTTATTGAAAGACCTGCTGCTAAATCATGTCCGCCGAATTTCTGCATTAATCCACTTGAGTTTTCCAATGCCTTAAACAAGTTAAAGGAACGAATACTACGCCCTGAACCTTTACCACTCTCTTCATCTGTGCTTATAAGAATACAAGGTCTGTTGAACCGCTCTGAAATTTTTGAAGCAACGATACCAATGATGCCATGATGCCATCCTTCATGTGCTAATACTATGACGAAATCTTCTTTAAAGGATGGGTTTTTCTCAATCATATTTAACGCATCATCTAAAATGCTTATTTCTATTTCCTGACGCTCACGGTTCTTATCGTTAAGGATTTCTGCATATCTTTTTGCACTCATATCATCCTTTGACAACAAAAGCTCAACAGCACATCTTGGGTCTCCCATTCTTCCTGCAGCATTTATTCTGGGTGCCAGCATAAAACCTATTGTTCCTGTCTGTACATCTGCAAGGTTTATTTCTGCAATATCTGCAAGAGCGCGAATACCACGATTTACTGTGTATTTTAAAAGTTCAAGACCTTTTTTTACTATGATTCTATTTTCACCAACTAAGGGCATAACATCTGCAATTGTTCCGATTGCCACAAGGTCAATGTATTCATCAATAAGCTCGCGCATATGAAAATGCATTTTTAATGTAAGTGCCTGCAATAATTTAAATGCTACACCAACGCCCGCCAACTTTTTGAAAGGATATGTGCAGTCAGGCTGTTTTGGGTTAAGCAAACAGAATGCATCGGGAGTTTCTTCTTTGCATTCGTGGTGGTCTGTTATAATTGTTTCAATACCTAATTCTTTCGCATAGGCTATCTCTTTAACTGCTGTAATACC
>JAZNWB010000038.1:0-2933 GCA_045593125.1 Congzhengia sp.
TCACCGATGTAGGTTGCCTTTTCTATCTGGGATTTGTTCTGTATCATATATCCTACAGTCTCGGCACCGGCAGTGTCTGCAAGTCGCTCTAGTTCTGCTATTGTTTCTTCTGTTGTGTCAGAGAGAACATCAATTGCTCCTGTGTGCACACCGCAAAGAATGGCACGTTCAATTATTTCCTTGTTTTCGTATAACATATTACCATTCCTTTCCGGCAGATTCTCCCGCCAGGTGTCCTGTTGAATAAGCAATCTGCAGATTAAACCCGCCTGTGTATGCATCAACGTCAATTACTTCTCCTGCAAAATAAAGACCTGGAACAATTTTTGATTCCATAGTTTTCGGGTTAATTTCTTTTACTGAAACACCGCCTGAGGTAATTATTGCTTCATTAATCGGACGTGTGCCTGTGATTTCTAAGGTAAAGCATTTTAAAAGCTCAACAAGCTTTTGTCGTTCTGCTTTAGTTATATCTCTTACCTTTTTCCGTTCGGGAATACCTGATAGTTCTATTATCACAGGTATCAATTTCTTAGGTAACAACTCGTCTAGAGAATTTATAAAATCACGGTTTAACTCTTTGCTAAAATCACGTAAGATTCTTTTATCTAAAGATTCAACGTCTAAAGCGGGCTTTAAGTCTATTGACAGGGTGTATTTATTTTTCCCGAAATCTCTGAGGTGTGAGCTTGCAGAAAGTATAACAGGACCCGATACGCCGAAATGCGTAAATAACATTTCGCCGAAATCTGTATAGCACTTTTTATTTTGTGCGTCTTTAATTGTTATCTCAATATTTTTCAAAGACAATCCCATTAACTTTTTAGCGATGTCACCATTTGTTGTAAGGGGTACTAAAGATGGGGTAGGCGGAACAATGGTATGCCCCAGGCTTTCAGCAAACCTGTATCCGTCACCTGTTGAGCCTGTAGCAGTATATGACGCACCGCCTGTAGCAATAATCACCTTGTCACAAGATAGCTTGCCCCTTTTTTCTAAATTTAACAAAAAGCCGTCATCTGTCTTTTTTACTGACAAAACCTTATCCTGAACGGCACGGACACCGCAATCCTTAGCGTAAGCCTTTAGGGCATCTATTACTGTTTTTGCCTTGTCTGTTACGGGAAAAACCCTGTTTCCGCGCTCGATTTTCGTTTCTACGCCATAGCGTAATAGTAAATTTATCATATCTTCGTTAGAAAATGCGTAAAATGCACTGTGCATAAATTTACCATTTACGGGAATGTTAGCAATAAAATCACGGATATCGCAGGCATTAGTGATATTGCATCTGCCTTTTCCTGTTATACCCATTTTCTTGCCAAGGTAGGGATTTTGCTCGATTATTATAGTGTTTGCTCCCTGTGATGATGCAGCTGCAGCTGCCATAATGCCTGCAGGACCGCCGCCAATTACTGCTATTTTCAAGTCAAAAAACCTCCCTTTTAAGATATCTGTTTATAGTATAACAGAAAATTATATAAAACACAATTGTTAATTAAAAATGAATTTGGAAAAAAAGGGTTGCAAAGACTTTAAAACTATGCTAATATATTATTCGGTTAGCACTCGGGTTACGAGAGTGCTAAAAAATAGTTTAAAATAATTTTCAAATAAATGGAGGTAACCATTATGAACATTAAGCCCTTAGGCGAAAGAGTAGTTATCAAAATGGTAGAAATGGAAGAAACAACAAAAAGTGGCATCATCTTAACAGGTGCGGCAAAGGAAAAGCCACAGATAGCTGAAGTTGTAGCAGTAGGCCCCGGCACAAAGGATGTTACAATGGAACTGTCAGTTGGTGATAAGGTTGTTATCAGCAAATATGCAGGCACAGAAATCAAACTGGAAAATGAAGAGTACATCATCTTAAACCAGAGTGATGTTCTGGCGAAAATCAACTAGGAGGGAATATAGATGGCAAAGGACATTATTTACGGCGAAGAAGCGAGAAAGGCGCTTGAGCGCGGTGTAAATCACTTAGCGGATACAGTTAAGGTTACAATGGGCCCCAAGGGCAGAAATGTAGTATTGGATAAAAAATTCGGAGCACCTTTAATTACAAACGACGGTGTGACAATTGCTAAAGAAATTGAATTAGAAGATGCATTTGAAAATATGGGTGCACAGTTAGTTAAGGAAGTTGCTACAAAGACAAATGATGTAGCAGGTGACGGTACAACAACCGCAACTCTTTTGGCACAGGCGTTAATCCACGAAGGATTAAAGAACATTGCTGCGGGTGCTAACCCAATGATAGTAAGAAAGGGTATTCAGAAGGCAGTTGACGAAGCAGTTAAGTTCATTACATCATCAAGCGAAAAGGTAAAGGGCAAGGAAGATATCGCAAGAGTCGCAGCTATTTCTGCAGCAGATGACCGCATTGGCGAGCTTATTGCTGACGCTATGGATAAAGTAACTAACGATGGCGTTATTACAGTAGAAGAATCTAAGACCGCTGAAACATATTCTGAGGTTGTTGAGGGTATGCAGTTCGACCGCGGTTACATCTCTCCCTACATGGTAACAGACACAGACAAAATGGAAGCTGTTTTAGACGATGCTTATATTTTGATTACAGATAAGAAAATTTCAAACATTCAGGACATCTTACCTATCTTAGAGCAGATAGTAAATCAGGGCAAGAAGTTGGTTATCATTGCTGAAGATGTTGAGGGTGAAGCGTTAGCTACACTTTTAGTTAATAAACTACGTGGTACATTTACTTGTGTTGCAGTAAAAGCTCCCGGCTTTGGCGACAGAAGAAAAGAAATGTTAAAAGATATCGCGACACTCACTGGCGGTGAAGTTATCACAGAAGAGTTAGGTTTAGATATTAAGGAAACACAGATTGCGCAACTTGGTCGTGCACGTCAGGTAAAAATCCAGAAGGAAAACACAATCATTGTTGACGGTGCAGGCAATGCTGATGC
>JAZNWB010000039.1:0-2851 GCA_045593125.1 Congzhengia sp.
CTCTTTGATGTTATTTTAGAAAGCGTTCCTGCCCCCACAGGTGCCGCAACAGAACCCCTTCAGGTAAGAATTGCAAATATTGACCACGACGACTATATAGGAAAAATTGCGGTAGGTAAAATTTCAAGAGGTACTGCAAAATATGGTGAAACCGTAGCATTATGCCGTGCCGACGGCACAGTTTCAAATGTTAAGTGCGGCCGTATTTACACCTTTGAAGGCTTAACCAGAACAGAGGTGGAAACTGTTCCTGCAGGTGATATCATCTGCATCTCAGGTCTTGGTGACTTTAACATCGGCGAAACAATATGTGCTACCGACTGCATCGACCCGTTGCCTGTTATTGAGGTTGACGAACCTACAATTTCTATGAACTTTATGGTAAATAACAGCCCCTTTGCAGGACGTGAAGGCGATTTTGTTACAAGCCGACATATAAGAGACCGCCTTTTCCGCGAGCTTGAAACAAACGTTAGCTTAAAGGTAGAAGAAACAGATTCTGCTGATTCTTTCAAAGTGTCAGGCAGAGGTGAACTTCATTTATCAATTTTGATTGAAACAATGCGCCGTGAAGGATATGAATTTCAGGTTTCACGCCCCCAGGTAATTTATAAAGAAATTGATGGCGTAAGATGCGAGCCTATGGAACGTTTAGTTATTGATGTTCCTGATGAATTTTCAGGTAGTGTCATTGAAAAGTTGGGGTCCAGAAAAGGCCAGATGGAAAATATGTACCCCACCAACGATGGCTATATGAGAATAGAGTTCAAAATCCCCTCAAGAGGTCTTATTGGTTACCGCAGCGAATTTTTAACTGACACCAAAGGTAATGGTGTTATGAATTCTCTTTTGGAGGGCTTTGAAGAATACAAGGGCGAAATCGACACACGCAGCCGCGGTTCAATGATTGCATGGGAGACAGGTACATCAGTTGCATATGGACTCCTAAACGCCGAACTCAGAGGTGCTCTCTTTATCGGCCCGGGTGTTGAAGTTTATGAGGGTATGATTGTTGGCGAAAATGCCAAAAATGAAGATTTAACCGTTAATGTCTGTAAGAAAAAACACGTTACAAATATGCGTGCAGCAGGTAGTGACGATACAGTAAAATTAACACCGCCTGTTAATATGAGCTTAGAGCAGTGCTTAGAATTTATTTCTGACGACGAGCTTGTAGAAATCACACCGGAAAGCATCCGCTTAAGAAAGAAAGTTCTTTCAAAACAGGACCGGGATAAAATGGCAGGCAGAATGAAAAAGCAAGGTTAATTTTAAAGGGAATTTGTAAAACAAATTCCCTTTTTATATTGTCTTTTACTACGTTGTATGTTAAAATATTGTAAGGTGAATTTTATGAAAAAGAATGATATCATAGAATTAAATATAGAAAAAACCTCATCTGACGGCAGAGGTATAAGCACAATTGACGGCAAAATCTGCTTTGTTGCGGGAACTTTAGAGGGCGAAACAGTAGAGGCAAGAATCTACTCGATACATAATTCCTACTGTACCGCGGAGACAATCAACATATTGTCCCCTTCACCATTCAGACAAAAAGATTACTGTCCCTCCGCATCTGCCTGCGGTGGCTGTCCTCTTTCTCACATTGAATATAAAAAACAACTGGAAATCAAACGTCAACACGTTGTAGACACATTATGCCGCATCGGGGGTGTTAAAAATGCAGATGACATTACCTCATCAACAATCGGTATGGATACACCTTGTCATTACCGCAACAAGATGGTTTTTCCCATAGGCGAAAAATCAGGACGTGCCATTGGCGGTTTTTACGCCCCACGCAGTCACGATGTAGTAGTACTTGATACTTGTTGCGTCGGTGAAGAGTGTGCAATTGTAGCGCTAAATTGTATCCTTGACTTTATGAATGAATACCATGTCCCTGCATATGACGAGCGAACACATCGTGGTTTTATCAGACGTGTTTTTGTACGCACAGGATATTTTAGTCGTGATTTAATGATAGTGATATCCACATACAACGAAAAAATCAAAAACTTAGATAAACTAGAACACATGCTCAAAAACGCAGACTTTGGTGCATATAATTTAAAAAGTATTGTTTTGAATGTAAATTCTGCCAAAAACAATCTTGTACTGGGAGCAAAAAATATTACGCTTTGGGGTTCTGATACCATTTGTGACAGCATCTTAGGGCTTAACTTTACAATTTCTCCCCATAGCTTTTTTCAGGTAAATCCTGTGCAGACAGAAAGTCTCTACCAAAAAGCATTAGATTTTGCAGAAATAGACGAAACTAAAACTGTCCTGGATATCTACTGCGGTATAGGTACAATTTCGCTTTGTGCAGCAAAGCGTGCTAAAAAAGTTATAGGTGTAGAAATTGTTGATGCGGCAATTGAGGATGCCAAAAAGAATGCTCAAGCTAACAATTTAGATAACACTGAATTTTATTGCGGTGCAGCAGAGACAATCGTTCCCACACTTATTAAGAGCGACTCTCGTCCTGATGTTGTAATCATTGACCCGCCAAGAAAAGGCAGTGACGAAAAAACACTTTCTGCAATTCTTACAGCCTTACCTGAGCGAATTGTGTACGTTTCCTGTAACCCTGCAACGCTGGCAAGAGATGCCAAATTTTTAACAGACGGCGGATATGTGCTGACATCTGTAACACCTGTCGACATGTTTCCAAATACTGAACATATAGAATCAGTTGCACAATTTATAAAGGAGGAATAACTATGGCAGACGATATCAACGGCGATAAAAGGACCGATTATTACACACACGCAGAATTTGCAAAACGTCTGAGTGATATTACTGACGAAATTTCGCCTAAAAAACCGAAAATAAAGCTTTCTCCCTG
>JAZNWB010000040.1:0-8862 GCA_045593125.1 Congzhengia sp.
AGTAAGCTCTATTGCTTTTCTTTCTGCATCAGCATCATATTTACACTGAACATACAAAGGCTCTGAAACTCTGTCGCGAAAATCACCGGCTAAGCCATGGTAAACCATACCATGAGCTTTTTGAATAACCGCGCCCTGTCCTGCACGTGTAACTGTGTAATGTTTGAGCTTAGGGCTTGAACCTTCGATAATATCGGTAACGTTAACATGAAAAGCAAGAGCACATCTGTAAATAAACGCAAAGCTTAAATCATGGTTGCCCGCCTCACAAGCAGCATACTCTGCAACTGTAACGCCTGTCAGTTTTGCCATTGTTTCTTTCGAGATGCCCTCAATGTGACGAAGCTCACGAATACGCGAGGCTACTTCGCCGATTTTTAAGTCAAGGCCTGTCATCTGTTCATCCATTTTATCAATTCCTTTCATCACGGGACGAGTAAGCTCATTGTCTCTTACATTAAAAAACGCCCCAAAGAGATATTCTTTGAGACGAGATATTTCCCGCGGTACCACTCAAATTGTGTAAATACACCACTTCAGACGCTAGCACGCCCTATGCACTAACGCAGCCTTCTCGGAAAGGGTCTACTCGCCATAGGCTTTCTTCCTTTCAGCTCAGGAGCTACAACTTAAAACTCTGCCTTATTGACTCGCACCAACCGTCAATTCTCTCAAAGGTTTTGTAAAAAGTACTCTCCGTCGACGCTTTTAGTATGAAATTATTGTCATAATACCACAAATGCACCGATTTGTCAATATTTTTGAAAAAAAATATACTCAACTGAAAAAAATGTGATACAATATATACAGGTGATTATATGAAACTTATAGCTTGTGTAGATTCCGAGCTTGGTCTTGCGTTTAACAGCCGCAGACTTAGCCGTGATGAAGAAGTAACAAAAAGAATAAAAA
This sequence comes from Congzhengia sp., assembly GCA_045593125.1. Lineage (GTDB taxonomy): Bacteria > Bacillota > Clostridia > UBA1381 > UBA9506 > Congzhengia. The sequence goes on from JAZNWB010000040.1 coordinate 913, forward strand.
ATCTCGCTCCAAAGCTCCATATCAACCCATATTCTAAGGATTTATTTCCTGAGGCTGTGGAAGGTTCAGGTGAGTTTTTCTTTGCAGAGGTAGATTTGCCCGACTGCGTTCCTGATGAGATTTATCTTTTTAACTGGAACAGGTTGTATCCCAAAGATTTAATATTTACCATTGATTTAAACAATTATGAGCTTTTATCAACAGAATTTTTTCGTGGTTCATCCCACGAAAAAATCACATTAAGTCATTACAGGAGGAAATAAATGAAACGAATTTTATCAGTATTTCTTTGCATTGCATTAAGTCTATCATTGGTGTCCTGTACACCCTTAGAAAATCTTAGCGTGCAAAAAACTTTGGAATACTACTCTTCAGATACATTACCTGAATACTCAGGAAAACCCTACGTTGCATTAAACAACAATGTTCCAAATCTCACAATAACAGAAAAAGACTACACCTCCTACGAAGAATACTCCCCTTTAGATTTCTTGGGCCGTTGCGGAGTGAGTGTCGCCTCAATTGGCAGAGATATCATGCCGAAAGAGGGACGCCAGAGCATAGGTTCAGTAAAGCCCACAGGCTGGCAGACCATAAAGTATGATTTTGTAGACGGCAAATACCTTTATAACAGATGTCATTTAATTGGTTTCCAATTAACAGGTGAAAACGCCAATGAATGTAACTTAATTACAGGCACACGTACAATGAATACACAGGGAATGCTCCCATTTGAAAATATGGTTGCAGATTATGTGAAGGAAACCAACAATCATGTATTATACCGTGTAACACCAATTTTTGAAGGCGACAACATGTTAGCATCAGGCGTCGTTATAGAGGGGTTATCTGTAGAAGACAGGGGTGCAGGAATTTCCTTTAACGTTTACTGTTTTAATTGTGAACCTGGAGTTATAATTGACTACACAACAGGGAATACCCGACTTGATGATTGTTACATGGAAGAGTCCCTAAAAAATCTCGGTGAATACGATTATGTCTTAAATATTGCATCAGATAAATTTCATCTTCCCCACTGTCCAGGTGTTTCTTCGATGAAAGCCACCAACAGAGAAGAATTTCGCGGAACGAGAGATGAGTTAATACAAAAGGGATACCGCCCCTGTGGCACATGTAATCCATAAAAACGGCAAATGTGCAATAACCTCCACTCCGGCAAAATGTAGTAAATTCCGACAGATGCAGACTTTTGTCTATTTACTCCGAGAAACATTTACATTAATATTGACTTTGCATATCACAGATGTTAAAATAACCCTTAGCTTTATTTAAGGAGTATATATGGAAGTTTTCAACCTTACTTTAACTCAGATGCTTGTTATGTTTATAATCATGATGACAGGCTATATTTTAAAAAGGGGTAATTTCATACCTGCCGACAGCAGTGCAGTTATCTCTAAGCTTTTAGCCTTTGTGTTGGCACCTGCACTCACTCTTAACAATCAGATATTGACCTGTACGCCCAAAACTTTTGAAGATAATTCAGTCCTGATGATTTATGGTCTGGTGATTGTTTTGGCTGCAATCGGACTTTCATATCCCTTGTCCACACTGTTTGTAAGAAACCAGAAAAAATTACCTGAACTTGCGTATCAACAGCAGATATATAAATACGCTCTTACCTTTGGCAATTACTGTTATATGGGTAACTATATAGTTTTGGGAATATGGGGCGACGAAATGCTCTTCAAATACAATATGTTCACATTCGTTATGAACATAATTGTATATGTGTGGGGACTTTATGTGCTTGTTCCCAAATCTTTAAATGCAAAGGGGGTTCTAGGTAATTTAAAATCAGGTCTTTTGACACCACCCTTTATAGCTTTAGTATCAGGTATGTTCCTGGGGCTTACCGGCATCAGCAACTACGTTCCCACATTTATAACATCATCATTAAAAAGTGCAGGGGACTGTATGGGGCCGATGGCCATGTTACTTTCCGGTATTGTTATAGGTGAATATAATTTTTCGGAACTATTAAAGGATAAAAAGGTTTATCTGGCAACCCTGTTAAGATTAATTATAATTCCTGCAGTGTTTGTAAGCGTTCTGAAATTGCTCAATATACAATCTGATATTATAATTATCACGTTGATTGCATATGCAACTCCTGTGGGTCTGAATACCATCGTCTTCCCTGCAGCATATGGTGGCAACACAAAAATCGGCGCATCTATGACCATGATTTCAAGCACGTTGTCAATTATAACAATCCCGCTTATGTATTACATATTTGCAGTTTTACTATAAAAATAAGCTCTCCATATGGAGAGCTTATTTTATAATAATTCTTCTATTATTTTGATGTCAATTTCATCTGCGATTTTGCCCTGAGCATAGTCTGACTTTCCGCCACCTTTTCCTGAAAACTTTGCATTTAATTCTTTTACTATTTCTCTTACGTCACCTGTGGTACTTGCCACAACATAAATGTAACCACTACCTGCCTCCGATAATAAAACGCAAGTTTTTGCCCCCTGCTCCTGTAAGGAATTCGCACAATGCCTTAATTCATCATAGGTGAGATTTTTAGTTATTCCATAGACGCTATCACCTACATTTACAGGCTCAAGTTCTAACAGTGCTAAGCGTTTTGACATCTGTGCATTTTGGGTTTTCAGTGATATCAGCTGTTCGTTCTGCTTTGCTACAGCACTATTTACCGAAAATCTCGATGCGGAAAGGAGTCCCATAAGCTCCCTATTGGCTGAATTAAGAGAAGCGTAGTCTGAAAGTGCATTGATACCTGCAAGCATTTCAATTCTCGTGCCCTGTTTGTAGGAATATGCATTTACGATTTTGATTATGCCGATTTCGCCAGTACGGGCAACGTGTGGTGCACAGCATGCACAAATATCAACATCGCCGATTATAACTATTCTCGCATCACTTGATAACTCTATTTTACTGCGAAAATCAAGTGTTTTGAGTTCTTCCTTTGTGGGATATATGGCTTTTATTTCATGGTTTTTATAAATTGCCTGATTTGACAAAAGCTCAATTTTCGCTATATCTTCTGACGAAAGTACCTGATCAAGGTCCACTGTCATCATCGCTTCGCTCATATGAAATCCTACATTGGTACAGTCAAAAAGTGCGTGTGCCACGCCAGACACTATATGCTCTCCCGAGTGGCTCTGCATTCTGGAAAATCTCAGCTCCCAGTCAATAGCACATTCAACCTCCTTACCTACAGGAACTTCTTTATCTGTTGTGTGAAATACAACACCATTCTTTTCCTGAACATCAGTTACGGCGTTTCCGTCAATCGTGCCGCAATCAGCACTTTGACCGCCACCTTCAGGGAAAAAAGCAGTTTTGTCAAGAACAATTTCATATAAATTATCCTTCTTTTCACACGACACAACAGTCGCTACAAATTCTTTGCAGTATGAATCATTTAAATAAATTTTTTCTGTCATCGTATCACCTGTCAAAATATTCAAAATTGCATTCTGTGTGAATATATTCTTTTAAGCTCTCTTTATCATCAAAATATGAGTACGCAATTAGAAGTTTTGCGTAAGCACACTCGTTTGTCATCCCATATAAAAAACCGATTTTTTTGTCATTTTCGGTTCTGAAACGAGAAATATCACTGACTGTGTGATAAATTTCTCCATAGTCCTTAGACGGTGCAAAAAAACAGTCAACGCCTAATGATGAGCACTTGTCTATCATATAAAGGATTGAGCGTTCGGAGGTTTTTTCCTCAACACATGCTGTACCCGAATGGTATGTGCCGTGTAAAATGGCCGAAAACCTTTTGTAATCGTATGCCCCATAGTTTATGCCCACGTAGGGAGTTATCATCAGGACAGAGTCTTTTAGCGTGAGCTTTTCTTTATCCAACATAACTCTTACCTTTTCACGAGGGATCGTTTGAGAAATCTCGTTTATTTTTTCGCTATTAATATTTGTAATATCTATCGCACCTACACTGTGCAAATCCTCTGTATAGTTTTTACATTGTTCAAGTCTTGAGGCAATATGCAAAAGCATCCTGCCGTCGGATATATTTTTGTACGCCACATATACATTTGGGACAATACCCTGACATATACATTCAACTGCTGCACGAAAGTTCGCATTCCCATTTGTTTTGGGCAGTTCAAGACGAGCCTGAGCTGAAACTAAAAACACAGGGATATCAGTATCTGCTAAAATCTGCGAAAAAAGTGCGGCAGAAAAGGCTAGTGTGTCCGTTCCGTGTGCAATTAGCACGCCATCGTAGCTGTCATTTTTAATGTGCTTTTTATAGGTATCTAAAATCCTATTCCAATTATTAACAGTCAGGTTTTCACTCAATATGCAAAGATTTTCTGTCATATCAAATTCTACACTATCGCAATAGCGAGAATCAGATTTTTTAAAATTTTCTACAAGCTGCACTCCTGCTTTTTCACTGACTGATAAAATGCCTTCATCATTTACCTCGGTACATATGGTACCGCCTACCAAAACTAACAATATTTTCTTCATATTCTCACCTATAACACAGCGGGAGTAATAAATTTACTCCCGCCGCTTTTTGTTAACAATTTTCTAACTTTCTATCCAATATTTCCTTTATGATTGCAGGATCTCCTGCACCTTTAAGCTCTTTCATACAAGCACCGAAGAGTGCCTGCTTTGCCTTTTCCTTACCTGCTTTAAAATCTTCAACCGCCTGAGGATTTTCTGCTATCTTCTGTGCAATAATTGCCTCGATTGCAGATGTGTCAACCTTACGGTCAAGACCTTCTGCCTTACAAAATTCAACGGGGTCAACATCCTGCTCGATAACTGCGATTAAGACTTTCTTACCTGCAACACGGTTGATGTCGCCAGATGCTACCATTTTGATAATTGTTGAAAGTTTTTGTGCAGTGATTGTGAGGTCAGATAATGTTTTTCCATCCTTACGGAGAACCCCTGCACAGTCTGTTAATATCCAGGTTGCAGCGTCTTTCGCGTTACAGCCTAAAGCTACAGTATCGTCTAAGAGCTTGCTTATCTTATTGTTTGAAATAAGCATATCAATTTCTTTGTCAGAAATACCAGCCGCTCTATAGTCCTCTGCCTTTTCGTCCACTGCCTCGGGCATTTCAGATTTAATCTTTTCTAACCACTCGTCGTCAATTACAATAGGCATAAGGTTTGCATCAGGGAAATAACGGTAGTCCGCCTCAGTTTCTTTGTTACGCATTGCAAAGGTTTTGCCTGTTGCGTCGTCAAATCTTCTTGTTTCCTGAACAAGCTCTTCTGTTTCAAACTCAATTGCGTCAATGTGACGTTGTGCTTCGTACTGAATAGCTTTTTCAATAGCTTCGAATGAGCTCATATTCTTTATTTCTGTACGAACGCCATACTCTGTGCTGCCCTCAGGACGAACAGAAATGTTTACGTCACAACGCATTGCACCTTCTTCACATTCAGAAATACCACCTGAACGGAACATTGATTTTAACTTGTTAAGGTATAATACAACCTCTTCTGCACTGTGAAAATCAGGCTGAGTAACAATCTCAATCAGCGGAACACTTGTACGGTTAAAGTCTACAAAGCTTGACTTACCGCCGTGAACGAGTTTACCTCCATCCTCTTCCATGTGAATCTGCTTGATACGAATATCACCTTTGCCTTTTGAAGTATTAAGCGTCACACAACCGTCTGTACAGATGGGGTGATTAAGCTGTGTAATCTGGTACGCACAGGGAAGGTCGGGATAATAATAATTTTTCTTATCAAATGTTGTGTATCTGTTGATGTTACAGTTGAGCATAAGACCTGCTGTTACTGCAAGCTCCACTACACGCTTGTTCATAACAGGGAGCATACCGGGCATACCGCTGCAGGCAGGGCATACGCAATCATTGGGCTCGTTAGCTTCTGAATGTCCGCCGCAGGAACAGAAAATCTTTGATTTTGTTTCAAGCTCAACATGAGTCTCAAGACCGATAACTATTTCGTAGTTCATAATTATTTGCCCTCCTTTTCAACGCTTGCAGCAAGGCTCAACAGCGTGCCCTCACTAAATGCCTTACCCATAAGCTGAACACCACAAGAAACGAGTGCGGGTGTACCAATAAGGTTTGCAACTGATGTGAATACGCTCTCAGAATACACTTTGTTGAATGCATCATTGATGTCGTAAGCTTTATATTCTGTTTTTGAGCAAGCAGGTGTTAAAACTGCATCGTATTTGCTCATTAATTCTGCAAATTTTTCCGCTATTACTCTGCGAATTCTTAAAGACTTATCGTAGCAATCCTTGTAACGGTTCTTTGATAACACGTCAGAACCATAAAGGATAACTGCTTTTGTTAAGAAGTTAAATCCTTCTGTTCTTGAATTTACATACAATTCGTCGATGTTTTTGTAGTCTTTTGCGCGGTGACCAAATTTTACACCATCATAACGTGATACGTTGTTACAGGTTTCAGCACACATCAAAATCTGCCACGCTGTGTTTGCTATGTCAAAGAAATCTGCTGAAATTTCTTCAACAACTACGCCTGATGCCTTTAAGCTTGCAGCGAAGTCTAAAACCTTTTTCTTTGTTTCTTCGTCGCACTTTTCTAAAAGTTCTTTTGCGATACAAACTTTTTTACCTTTAACATCTTCAATATCATATTTAGGTGTTTCTTTTAAGCTTGTGCCGTCTTTTTCGTCATGACCTGCGATAACACTCATGATTTCGGCAACACCTTCTGCATCTTTTGCGTAAACACCAATCTGCTCTCCTGATGCTGCACAAGAAATAACTCCGTAACGTGAAACTGTACCATAGGTGGGCTTTAAAAAGTCAACACCGGACACTGCTGCTGCTCTTCTTGTTGTACCATTCATATCAACGCCAAGAGCCGCTTTTACTTCACCACTTGCAACTGCCTCTGCTGCAGCACCGAATAAGTTGTCTTGTTTTTCGGAATAATATGAAAACTCACCCAAAAGGTCAAGACCAAATTCGCCAACGTGAGTTTTGCCGGCAACGGTATAGCCTTTTTCTTCTAATCTTGTTACCGCTTCAGCACTAAAAAGAGGTTTAAAACCTTCCAATATGTGTGAACCTGCCAAAGATTCGGTACCCTTTACTAAAATTGTATCGTCAACGGCAATGTTGCCGCCCTTATTTAAAACACTAGCATAATATTTCATCACACACACCTCACTTTACAAGTCTGGGAACAACCCAGCTGTCTTCACTGCGTTCAGGTGCACCTTGTAGGAGAGAATCTCTTGTAAAGGGCTGTTTTCTTTCATCTTCACGCAGTACATTTGTCATAGGCATAACGTGTACCATTTCTTCCACGTTTTCTGTGTCTATATTCTTTAATGCAGTCTCATCATCTTTCATTGATGCAAAAATTTTCTCAACCAAGATTTCCTCATCACCGGTCAATGCAATTTGGTTAAGCTGCTGAGCATTTGAAAATGTCGATCGTTTTCCCTGAGATTTGCCGCTTGCGGTTGCTCCTGTGCCTGAATTTGCAAATACTGCACCGTTACCCACAAGATGAACATCCTCTAACTGCTGCTTTGTAACAAAACTTGGAGCACCAAGCATTACGTCCTGAGCATTGCCGTTTAAGGGGAATGCAATAACGTCTAAGATTTTTTCTTCGTCTGTCAGTAACATTACCATACGGTCAATACCCGGTGCCATACCGGCATGGGGTGGTGCACCATACTGGAATGCCGTGTATAGCGCATTAAAACGTGCCTTTAATTCATCTTCTGAATATCCTGCAATTTCAAATGCTTTCTTCATTATGTCAATATCATGGTTACGCACCGCACCTGATGCCAACTCGATACCATTACATACAAGGTCATACTGGTAAGCCAGCACCTCTTCGGGATCTTTTGTTAAAAGTGCTTCCATGCCGCCCTGAGGCATTGAGAAAGGATTGTGGGTAAATATTGTTTCGCCTGTTTCTTCGT
>JAZNWB010000041.1:0-2261 GCA_045593125.1 Congzhengia sp.
GATCCGACTTCCACGTTATCGGGGTATTTAAAAACTTTACCTTGTGTGTTCATCGTCAGTCCTCCTTACATTCGGTGATAAAGCCGGTCAGCGCACTTGCGGCAGCGGTGTGGGGAGAGGCAAGGTACACCTCGCTGTCTACGTGTCCCATACGGCCGACAAAGTTTCGGTTGGTTGTGGCAATACATTTTTCCCCTGCGGCTAAAATTCCCATATAGCCGCCTAAGCACGGTCCGCAGGTGGGGGTTGAAACAACTGCCCCTGCGTCGATAAACGCAGTAACAAATCCCTTTTCAATGCATTCTCTGTAAATTTCCATTGTTGCAGGAATGATTATGCACCTTACACCATCTGCAACCTTTTTACCCTTTAACACCTTGTATGCCGCTTCCATATCTTCCATTCTTCCGTTGGTGCAGCTTCCGATTACCACCTGATCAATCTTTATATCTTTAAGCTCTATTGCATCCCGTGTATTTTCAGGAAGATGTGGGCAGCTTACTGTAGGCTTGATTAAAGATAAATCAATATCAATAACCTGTTCGTAATCAGCGTCCTCGTCTGCCTCAAAAATCACAGGCTGTCTTTCGCATCTTCCATTCATATACTCCATTGTGATTTCATCAACTGGGAATATTCCGTTTTTTGCACCTGCTTCAATTGCCATGTTGCAGATGCATAACCTATCGTCCACAGAAAGGTTTTTTACTCCCTCGCCAACAAATTCCATGCTCTTGTAAAGCGCTCCGTCAACGCCGATTTTGCCGATTATAGTAAGAATTACGTCTTTTCCGCTTACGTTTTTATTAAGCTTTCCTGTTATGTTAAACTTAATCGCAGAGGGAACTTTAAACCAGGCATAGCCTGTTGCCATACCTGCCGCCATGTCGGTACTGCCCACGCCTGTTGAAAAGGCACCTAATGCGCCATAGGTACAGGTGTGGCTGTCTGCACCGATAATGCAGTCACCGGCAGTTACAACGCCCTGTTCGGGAAGAAGTGCATGCTCTATTCCCATTTTGCCAACATCATAAAAATGGCTTACGCAGTGGCTGCATGCAAACTCACGGCAGGTTTTAGACTGCTCAGCCGCTTTTATATCTTTATTAGGCACAAAGTGGTCTAAAACAATTGCAATTCTGTCTTTATCAAAAACATCTTTAAAACCTGCTTTATTAAACTCATTAACTGCAACAGGGGTTGTTATGTCGTTACCTAAGACAATGTCGAGTTTTGCGTTAATAAGCTGACCTGCAGTAACTTTTTCAAGACCTGCGTGGCTTGCTAAAATTTTCTGAGTCATTGTCATACCCATAAAACTACATCTCCTTGCTCATATTGTTATATGCTGCCAAAAGTGCGTCAACGCTGGCATGGATAATATCCGTGTCCGTTCCGCAGCCCCAATACAGTTTTCCGTCTGCCTGCATAATACCTATATATGCCGCAGCGGTACTCATAGAGCCCTGCCCCTGCAGGCTGTGCTCGGTGTAAACCTCAAGCTTGTAGGATTTACCCGTATATTCTTTTAAAGCATTGTTAACGGCATTAAGCGAACCGTTACCTGTTGCCTTAAGCGCTGTTTCTTTTCCGTTTTCGCAGAATACGATTTCAGCGGTAACCTTATCACCGTCACGGTAAAAATGCATATTTTTAGCTTTGATTTCCGAATTATGAACAAAGTAATTTTCTTTAAATATATCAAATACCTCGTCAGGCTTAAGCTCTTTGTGTTCGTGGTCAGAAACATTTTTACAAAGGTAACTGAAGTCTTCACGCATTTTTGCAGGCAAGCTGTAGCCGTAGGTCTGCTCTAAGAGATAGCCTATGCCGCCCTTTCCGCTTTGAGAATTTACTCTTATAACATCAGCATCGTATGTACGGCTTATATCCTTGGGATCTATAGGAATGTAAGGAACGTTCCACTGATGAAGTTCCTTTTCCTCACGGTATTTCATACCCTTGGCAATAGCATCCTGATGACTGCCCGAAAAGGCTGCAAATACCAGCGCGCCTGCGTATGGGCTGCGCTCATAAACTTTCATTCTTGTGCATTCTTCGTAAATTTCAACAAGACGTGGCATATCCGAAAAGTTAAGTTTCGGGTCAACGCCGTGGGAATACATATTCATAGCAAGAGTTACTATATCCACGTTACCTGTACGCTCACCGTTACCAAAAAGCGTTCCCTCTACCCTGTCAGCTCCGGCTAAGAGAGCAAGCTCTGTGTCGGCAACGCCTGTTCCGCGGTCGTTGTGAGG
>JAZNWB010000042.1:0-3918 GCA_045593125.1 Congzhengia sp.
TTTAACAGTATCAGTATTTGCTGTACTATAGTTGTAAGAAATTTTTGTTGTAGCTGATACTGAAATAGTATCTTTTGTTTCTATAACTTCAGTAGTTGTGGTTTCGTTTCCTTCTTCATCAGTTGAAGTTGTTGTGGTTGTGGTTTCAACAAATTTTGTAACATAGGGGTTGCTTTCTGCTTCGATAAGTATACCTTCTGCAGGAACTGTAACCGTGGGGTCATAGGGTTCAAATGAAATGTAATCTACATAGGAACCTCCCGCACTTGAAAGGGTTAATGTTTGTGTACCCTTTGTAAGTTTAACTTTGCCTGTAATAGTTTTCCATGCCTCTGTTCCTGTGGTTGCTCTCGCAATGGTTCCAACAGTTGTGCTGCCAATTTTAAGAGTATAACCACTATCGTTAACCTTCCATAAAACATGAGCAGTAACATCATAAAAACCGGTTTCTTCCACATTTAGTGTAATAGTTGATGTTACACCAGCGCCACCATTTGTGCAGCTCAAATATCTTCCGTCGACTGCAGTAGCGTCATCTAAAATATTGCAAAGATATGTTGTTGATGTTCCGCGAACTGTATGAATTTCTTCGCCCTGTAAAACTGTTTTTTCTGTTGCAGAAATATCAGCATTAGCCGGTGTTACTTTTATGTAGTCATATGCAAAGTAGCAGTTTTTACTGGTTAAGTCGGGGCGTCCTTCAACTTTGTAACCCACCGTGTGAGTTCCTTCTGTTAAGGTTACACCAATATAGCGTCTTTCAAAGTCAGTCCATGTATCCGATTTTCTTGTTACAGCATATTCCTTGCCGTCAAGTGTTACCCACGCACCATTATTAGAGTTCCAGTTCCATCTTCTTACATAGTATTCAATTGAATACGTACCTGCTTCTTTAACATCAATTTCAATTTCACTGTATGCATAAGCAGAACCTGAAGCATTATACTGAACATAACCGTCGCCGCTGTATGCTAAGGTTGCTGTCTTGATGGTTGAGTCAGGTAGTGAATATGTTGTTACTGTACCTTCTGTATCTTCTTTGTAAATCTCTCTATAGTCTTCAGCTTCTAAGGTTACACCTTTATCCATTGTTACAGGGTTATAGTAAGCTGTTTTTGTGAATTTAACGCTATCTAAAATGCCTGTTGCAACGCCGTCTGCTGCCAAAACTTTAGCAGAAACTGTGTAGTCGCCTGCCTCTAAAATAACATTATTTTCTGTTATTGTTGCAATAGCGTCTTCACCTTCATAGCTTGAGGTGTCGATTGTTTTAACAACTTCGCCTGCTGTATCTGTAATATAAAGAACAGCACCTTTTGATGCTTTAAATTCAACATCAAATTTACCTGTTTTACTTACTGCTAAAGGAAGTGAAACGTCAAAGTTTTCAGTTTCTTCTGTAACGCTTAATGCTTTACCATTTGAATATGCATCTGCATCTTCTAAGGTTGCTAAAGACGCAGGAGCAGCTCCGCTTTCTTCAAGTACAGCATAGTCTGTAAAGTCTTCATATTCAATGGTAGCTGCATCATCAAGCTTAACCTCAAATACTTCGATACATTCAAAGGTTATGCAGTCGAGCTCGTAGAGGTGCTGAGAGCCTGCAGCAGCTACGTTGATTGTTGTTAATAAGTTATCTGTTCCTGCTTTTAAGGTAACAGTTTGTGTGAATTTCTTTAATGTATGGTGTTCCCAAGCTGAAGTTCCTAAGCTTGTTCCGCCTGATGAGGTATCACCAATTGCACCGTTTTTCTCCATCGCAAACTGAACATTACCTGCGTAAATTCCACCGGTTGCAGCAACATATTCTATCTTATATGTACCTGCTTTTTCAACGTTTACAGGAATGCTGAATGTAAATGGGTCTGCAACGCCATTGATTTTACCGCCTGTATTGTATATAATTCTGCTTCCGCTTGTTCCGTAAAGCTCGGTCATTGTGTGCTTAGGAACTAATGATTTCCAAGCTTCGTATTCGATAACAGTTTTTTCGTCAAATTTGATTGTTTCTTCTGTTTTGGTTTCTGTGCCTAAAGTGTCTTCAACGGTTGAAAAAGTTACTGTTAAAGGCTCGCCTTTAGGAAGGCTTGCAGGCATTGTTGAGCCGTCCTGTACGTTACTGAGGGCACTTACAGGAGTTACCTTTGCTGTGTAGGTTGATCCCTCTTCCAAACCTGTTACAATCTGAGAATAGCTTGATGCAGGTGTTGCATTATTTACAAAGTCAGCGTAAATGGTTGTTGAGTAAACATTTGTTTCGCTTTCGTCATAAACATCTACAATATATGCAAAAATAAAGTCGTCCTGCTGGTTTGGTGTTTCATTAATTAAAGCTTTCGGGAAGATAAGCTTTGCTGACGTGAACACAGGCTGTGCCTCTAAGGTCGCACCCTCTGCAAAGTAAGGAAGCGAGGGATTAGCACGCTTATCAGCAGAATATAAGTAGTTGTTTAAATCGTTTGTTGTATCTTCATCTGTTAAATCAGAAACGATAGCGCCGATATCAATTACCCAAGGCTCGCCGATAAATTCTTTTTTATCTAATGAGAGCTTATAAATTTTAACAACTGAGCCTTTTTCACCTGTTTCAACCTCAACATGAGTTGACTGATGAGGACTGATAGACGTTTTACCATACATCTTTGCGTTACCGTATGATACAGGGCTCATATAAGATGTGAATCCGTCCTGCTGAATGTTTGCAGGATATTCAACAGCTGTGTGGAAATGACCATAGGTAAAGATAATCTGAGGTCTTGTTTTTGCGTATTCCAAGAATCTGTTAAGTGTGCTGTTTTTCCAGTGTGCAAGAACGAATACTGGTTTTGTACTGTCAGGAACAACGCCTTCTGCAAAAACGCCGTCAACATCGTTTGTACTGTCTGCAGCGATAGCAGCCTCGGTTTCAGCAATCAAATAATCAACTGATGTTGAGCTGAAATCATTTTTAAAGCTTTCGGGGCTGATTGAAACGAAGTGGAAGCCCTGTTCTGAAACAACGTGGTTGTTTCTGGGACCTACATAGTTTTCAAAAGCCTGCTGAGCATATGTAAGCTCGTCAGATGCTAAATCGCCTGCATACTCATGGTTACCCATGTTAGCAGTAAATTCGATTCCTTTATCTTTTAAATCATCATATACCGGTTTAACCAACTCATAGTACTTATCGTAGCTATCTAAGGTTTTACCATCGCCGGTTACGATACTTGTAATATCACCGTTAAAGGCGATAAACTGCGCACCCAAATCGAGGGCTGCGTTAACTGATTGGTCTAAGTTAAGGGTTTCATACTCATCATGAACGTCACTTATAAGACCAAATGAGAATTCTACATTCTCGCCGCCTGTGCCTGTCCATGCGTCTGCTGCCTGAGCCATCATTGGCATCATTCCGAGCAACATAAGAACGGATAAGCAAATTGACAAAACTTTTTTCATATTTCTTTCCTCCATTTAATTTTTTATCCATGTATACCATCTTAAATTGTATACCAATTAATAGAATATGTCAATATAAAGTTTTTGATTTTGTGGTACAATATTGACTTATTTCAAAAAAAGTTAAAAAGTAAAGGAATCCGAACAAAAATCCGGATTCCTACATTATTAATATGTAATACTATTTTAACTAAACTTTACTATTTTCTTATATTCTTCGTATGCTTTTTCCCAAGCATCTTTATCTTCAGGCTCATACGTTTTAATCGGGAAAGAGTTTTTAACTATTTTTCTTCCCTCTGTTAAACCGTCAATCTTGCCCAATGCCATTAACTGAACAATAGCGTTACCTGTGCTTGTTGCCTCAACAGGGCCTGCCAAAACTTTTTTGCCCGTTGCGCTTGCTGTAAAGCGGCAAACCATTGTATCTTTAATTCCGCCGCCAACCATATGAACTGCAGAAAGTGGCTCTTTTGTTAT
>JAZNWB010000043.1:0-22098 GCA_045593125.1 Congzhengia sp.
ATGTATACCGGAAAGAAGTAATATCGTTTTTCCTTCATGAGATTTTATGTTGTGTGCTATTCCTAAAGATAACCCGCACAAAACAGTGGGCAACACATAAGTTACTGCAGAAAGCATGTCAACAGTAAAAAGAGAGGTCAGCGCAAAAACAAGAACACATAAAGATGCAACAAAAGTATAGTGGTGCTTTGTTACACTATATCCAATAACTGCTGATAATAAAGCAGTAAAAAGTATTCCGATTACACCGATAGGAAGAACGGAAATAAGCGCTAAAATAACCGAAATTACAATAACTAAAATATGATTTATTAAACCTTTTTTCGACAAAAGAAACACTCCTGCGCATAATATCGTAACTTACATTTTAACACAATATTTTTAAAATATCAACTGTAAAATTAAATTAATGTGACAACGGCTTTTTTTCTTGATTTTTTATATCAAATCTGTTATAATATATATGTTTTGGACGCTTGGTGTATTAAGATGTAAGAGATAAGCACCAAATAGTGTAAAAATTTGATGTTTATGTCTTATCTCTTATAACCAAGCGAACTAAGCAAAATACCCGTTTTGCCCGCAATTCGGATATTTTAAAATAAATTTTATGGCGGGCAGAAAGGTTATGACGTTATGTACAAAAGCTTTAAGACAGAATTTGCAGGCAGACCCCTAGAGATCGAAACAGGTAAGTTTGCAGAGCTTGCAGGCGGCGCAGTTATGGTAAGATACGGTGAAACCTGCGTATTATCAACAGCAACAATGGCAGCTAAACCCAGAGAGGGGATTGATTTCTTCCCTTTGAGTGTAGATTTTGAAGAAAAACTTTACTCAGTAGGTAGAATTCCCGGTGGTTTTACAAGACGTGAGGGAAAGCCTTCTGATAAAGCTGTTTTAACATCACGTGTTATCGACAGACCTATTCGTCCTTTGTTCCCAAAAGATTTAAGAAATGACGTATCAGTAGTAAATACAGTTATGTCAGTTGACCAGGATTATTCACCTGAAGTTGCAGCGATGATTGGTACATCAGTTGCAATCGCAATTTCTGAAATTCCGTGGAATGGTCCTATCGGCGGTGTTGTTATGGGTTATGTAGACGGTAACCTTGTTATTAACCCCACTCTTGCTGAACGTGAAAAGAGCGACCTTTACTTAACTGTTGCAGGTACAAAAGAAAAGGTTGTTATGATTGAAGCAGGTGCTAAAGAAGTAAAAGAAGATGTTGTTTTTGATGCTATCATGATGGCTCATGAAGAAATCAAAAAGATTTGTGATTTTATTTCTGCAATTCAGGCAGAAGTAGGTAAAGAGAAAATCACATACGAGCCTCACGTTGTTGATGAAGAACTCTATAATGATATTAAAGAGTTTGGTATGGACAAATTAAAGGTTGCTTTAGACACAGACGATAAAAATGTTCGTGAAGCAAACATGAAAATATTCTATGAAGAACTCTATGCACATTTTGAAGGCAAATACTCAGAAGAAGAAAATGGTGCAGAAATTACAGAAGCAGTAGAGAAGTTAATGAAATATATTGTTCGTCGTTGGATTTTAGACGAAGGCAAGCGTGTTGACGGTCGTGGTATCACAGATATAAGACCCCTGAGTGCCGAAGTTTCAATACTTCCCAGAACACATGGTTCAGGTCTTTTTGCAAGAGGTCAGACACAGGTATTAACAATTGCAACACTCGGCCCTATCGGAGAAGCTCAAATATTGGATGGCATTGATGCTGAAACAGAGAAGCGTTATATCCATCACTACAATTTCCCCTCATACAGTGTAGGTGAAACAAGACCCTCACGTGGTCCTGGCAGACGTGAAATCGGTCACGGTGCCTTAGCAGAGAGAGCTTTAGAGCCCGTTATCCCAAGCGAAGAAGAATTCCCATATGCATTAAGACTTGTATCAGAAGTACTTTCTTCAAATGGTAGTACATCACAGGCAAGTGTATGCGGCAGTACATTGGCACTTATGGATGCCGGTGTTCCGATTAAAGCACCTGTTGCAGGTATTTCAGTTGGTCTTGTTACAGAGGGCGACAGATTCATCACAATGGTTGATATCCAGGGCTTAGAGGACTTCTATGGCGATATGGACTTTAAGGTAGCAGGTACAAAAGAAGGTATTACAGCTATCCAGATGGATATTAAGATTGACGGTTTAACTCCTGAAATTATCAAACAGGCTTTTGCTCAGACAAAAGAAGCAAGAAACTATATTCTTGATGAAGTTATCTTAAAGGCGATTCCTGCACCCCGTGCTGAACTTTCAAAATATGCTCCCAAAATTTACACAATGCATATTGACAAAGATAAGATTCGTGATGTTATCGGTTCAGGCGGTAAGGTAATCCAGAAGATTATTGCAGAAACTCAGACAAAGATTGATATTGAAGAAGATGGTACAATTTACATTGCAACAAGTGTTGAAGAAGATGCTAAGCGTGCAATGGAAATTATTGATGCTATCTGTGGTAATATTGAAATCGGTGCGATTTTCAAAGGTAAGGTTACAACAGTTACAACATTCGGTGCATTTGTTGAATTTATACCTGGTGTTGAAGGCTTGTGCCATATTTCGAAACTTGAAAACAGAAGAGTAGCGAAAGTAGAAGATGTTGTAAACGTTGGCGACGAAATCATGGTTAAAGTAATGGAAGTTGATGAAAAGACAGGTAAAATCAGCTTGTCCAGAAAAGATGCTTTAAATGATTTAGAAGGCACAAAAGAAGACAACGAATAATTTTTGCTCGGAGGCGAAATTATGAAAATTACATTAAAAGACGGAAAAATCTTAGAATACAATGAACCTAAGCATTTATACGAGATTGCAGGAGATATTTCAGAAGGTCTTATGCGTGCATCTTTAGCTGCTGAAGTAGACGGCAAGGTTTTAGGTATGGGTGAGGTAATTGAAAGTGATGCTGTCATCACTTTCCTTACCTTTGATGACCAAAAAGGTAAAGATGTATTCAGACATACTGCATCCCATATTTTGGCACAGGCGGTAAAAAGACTTTATCCTGAGTCAAAGCTGGCAATAGGTCCTGCGATTGAAAATGGTTTTTACTATGATATTGATTCAGATGTTTCCTTTACACCTGAAGTTTTGGAGAAAATTTCTGCTGAAATGAAAAAAATTGTAAAGGAAAATCTCCCTGTAAGAAAAATTGTTAAATCAAGAACTGAAGCTCTTAAATATTTTGAAGAAAAAGGTGAAATATATAAAGTAGAGCTTATATCAGATTTACCTGAAGATGCTGAAATCAGTTTTTACGAGCAAGGTGAGTTTACAGACCTTTGTGCAGGTCCTCATATTTCATCAACAGGCAAAGTAAAGGCATTCACCTTAACAGGTACAGCAGGTGCTTACTGGCGTGGTGATGAAAAGAACAAAATGCTCCAAAGAATTTATGGTACTGCATTTACAAACAAAGCAGATATGGAAGAGTTCTTGGTAGCTCAGGAAGAAGCGAGAAAACGTGACCACAATAAACTTGGCCGTGAACTCGATATATTCACAACAGTAGATGTAATTGGTCAGGGTTTACCAATTATGCTGCCTAAGGGTACAAAAATTTTACAGACACTCCAGAGATGGGTAGAAGACTATGAAGAAGCTAACGGCTGGCTTAGAACAAAAACACCATTAATGGCAAAAAGCGACCTTTATAAAATTTCAGGTCACTGGGACCATTATTTGGATGGTATGTTTGTTATGGGTGACCCTGAAGGCGACAAAGAAGTGTTTGCACTTCGTCCTATGACTTGTCCGTTCCAGTATCAGGCGTATCTTTCAAAAATGAGAAGTTACAGAGATTTGCCCCTGCGTTATGGCGAAACATCAACACTTTTCAGAAACGAATCATCAGGTGAAATGCATGGACTTATTCGTGTTCGTCAGTTTACCATTTCTGAAGGCCACTTAATGTGCAGACCTGATCAGCTCGAAGAGGAATTCAAGAACTGTTTAGAGATGACAAACTATATGCTAAAGACATTAGGTCTTTACGAGGATGTATCTTACAGATTCTCTCAGTGGGATCCTGATAACCGCGAAAAGTACATTGGAACAGATGAACAGTGGGCAGAAGCTCAAGGTACGATGAAAACAATACTTGATGACCTAGGTCTTGAGTATAAAATAGGTATAGGAGAAGCTGCTTTCTATGGCCCTAAACTTGACATTCAGATTAAGAATGTTTTTGGTAAGGAAGATACACTTATTACAATTCAGGTCGACCAGATGTTAGCTGAAAAATTTGGAATGGAATATACAGACAGCGATGGTTCTAAAAAGAACCCATACATCATTCATAGAACATCAATTGGCTGTTATGAAAGAACCTTGGCACTTCTTATTGAGAAGTATGCTGGGGCATTCCCGACATGGCTTGCTCCTGTTCAGGCAAAAATTCTTCCTATCACAGATGCGCAAAAAGAATATGCTCGTGAGTACGCTAACATCTTGCGTTCAAACGGCGTTTTAGTTGAAGTTGATGATAGGAATGAAAAAATTGGTTATAAAATAAGAGAAGCACAGTTAGAAAAAGTTCCTTATATGTTAATCGTTGGCGAAAAAGAAGTAGAAGCAGGTGCTGTTGCCGTTCGTTCAAGAAAGGCAGGCGATTTAGGACAGGTTTCTAAAGAGGACTTTATCGCAAACATTACAAAAGAAATCAGAGAAAAAGTCAGATAAAACTTGTTTGATTTTGAGGAGCTGATACTATGTGGATTGTTATTTTTATAACACAAAATAAAGAAACGGCAAATAACGTTACAGAACTTTTGCGTAAAGCGGGACTCATTGTTAAAATGCGTTCCACCAGTGCAAGAGAAAATGCAGCATTCGGTTGTTATGAAATCTTACTTCCTGAATCTGAAGTAGAAGAGGGTCATAGAGTTTTAATTTCGGAACTTTTTTGAATGTAGGTTTATCCCTTATCAGCCCATGATTGGGGAGAAAGAATATGGGCAGAAAGGTATTAATTAGATATGAAGAAAATTGGTGTTTTAACAAGCGGAGGAGATGCTCCTGGGATGAATGCTGCCATTCGTGCGGTCGTGCGTTCTGCATGTGCTATGGGAATGGAAGTTGTTGGATTTAGAAAAGGCTATTTTGGACTTTTAACAAACTTGACAGAAGATATGGGACCTCGTTCTGTTTCTGATATTTTGCATAGAGGTGGCACAATTTTGCAATCTGCAAGATGTCCCGAATTTAAAAATTCTGAAGCGGTAAAAAGGGCAGTTGAAAATGCTAAAACTTTAGGAATTGAAGGTCTTGTTGTAATCGGCGGTGATGGTTCCTTCCGTGGAGCACGGGATTTAAGCTTGGCAGGATTACCTACTGTTGGCATTCCTGGAACAATTGATAACGATATAGGATGTACGGATTATACAATTGGTTTTGATACGGCATTAAACACAGTACAGGAAGCGATTGACAAAATTCGTGATACATGCCGTAGTCATGACCGTTGTTCAGTTGTCGAAGTTATGGGAAGAGATGCGGGTTATATTGCAGTAAATGTTGGTATTGCTTGCGGTGCAGAAGTCGTTATTATTCCGGAGAAAGATTTTGAATTTAAAAAAGATATTTTAGCAGAGATTAAAGCTGGTATCAAACGCGGTAAAGAACAGCATCTTATTATTGTTGCAGAAGGTTCAACAAAAGACAATATGAGTGCTATTAAAATGGCTGAACGTATTGAAGAAGAAACAGGGATTGAAACAAGAGCAACAATCTTAGGTCATATTCAGCGTGGCGGTAATCCTACGGTAAAAGATAGAGTTACTGCAAGTCGTATGGGTGTGGCAGCTGTGGATCTTTTAAATCAAGGATTAGGAAACAGGATTGTGGCAATAGAAGGCGAAAGGATTGTCGACTACGATATTTTAGAAGGTTTAAACATGCATAAGAGTCTTGATAATGAGTTGATTGGCGTATCAGATATTCTTTCGTTATAAGACATAAAAAATCACGCTAGATTTTAAATCTAGCGTGATTTTTTTTATTCAGCTTGAATGTATTTTACATCAAATTCGTTAAAAATGTCTATGTAACTGTTATCCAATTTTGCTTCTGTAATAAAGTAGTCAATTTGTTCGATAGGAGTTAGCTTATAAAAACCAACTCTTCCAATTTTAGAAGCATCACACAGATAGTATTTCTCGTTGGAGTTTGTCAACATCTGTTTCTTGATTGCACACTCTTGTTCGTTACTCTCAAGAATTCCAGCAGTAGGAGAAACTCCCTTGCTTGAGAAAAAGAATTTAACTGCATAAAAATTATTCTTAATTGAATTTTCAGCCAAATAGCCAACAGTTGACTGGTTGTTGCTTACTATGCCACCAACGCCGATTGTTTTGATGCTTTCTACATTAGAGAGTTCATTAATAACTCGTAAAGAGTTACTTATTACAGTTACGTTATTTATCTTTTTAATTTCTTTTGCAATATAAAATGTGGTAGTAGATGAGTCCAAAAATATTGTATCACCTGGTAAAATATGTTCAGCAGCAACTTTTGCCAGTTTTTCTTTTGCTGCTAAATTAGTTTGTTTTCGTTTTTCCAAAGACAATTCATATGAACTGTCAGTAATTGGAACAGCACCACCATGAGTTCTTACCAATACTTCCTGTTTTTCAAGTTTTTCCAGGTCACGTCTTATTGTTTCTTCGGTAACACCTAATTCTGTGCTGAGTTTGCTTACCCATACAGCACCGTCTAAATTCAATTTTTCTAAAATTATTTTCTGGCGCTCTAACGCAAACATTGTTTCACCTCACATTACTTCTTTTTGATGATTTTTACCTTGTCACCGTTGCGGAGTAGTGTAGAGTTGGCATCATCTGTATCAATGTGCATTTCACATCTGAAATCATCGCGAACACGAACTTGAACGTCATAGAATCTTGTAGGTTTGATACCCTCGACAACAACGTCAACATATTCGTTATCAGAGATGTTGTTGGCAGCGGCATATTGAGGGTCAAGGTGAATGTGGCGATTTGCTATGATAACACCTTCATTAAGATATACGGTACCACAAGGGCCAACTAAAACAAGACGCTCTGAACCTTCAATCTTACCGGAAGGACGAACGGGAGGGCTAACCTTTAAAATGAACGTGTCAGTTTTAGAAATTTCAACCTGAGTATCTTTTCTAACAGGTCCTAAGACTCTGACTTTTTCAATTGATTTTAAAGATGGTCCAACGAGTGTTACAAACTGGTCAGAAGCAAATTCTCTTCCCATAAGTGTTTTCTTTTTGGTTAGTTCAAACCCTTCGCCAAAAAGAATATCAAGGTCTTTTCTGGAAAGATGAACGTGACGCTGAGAAACACCGATTGTAACTTTGTCTCTATTTTCTTCAAAATCGATAACTGCTTTTTTTACAGCTTCGGTTATTTCTTTAATATCGTACATAATAATACACTCGCTTTATAGAAAATTATTCTTCAATATCAAAAAACTTAATAATTTCATCATGAGGACGGGCGATAACTGCTTTGCCGAAAATTTCGCCCAAAGCTCTAGCATTTTCTTCGCCTGCTTCGATTGCAGCTTTAACTGCGTCTACTTTACCTCTGATAATAAATGTAACAAGTCTGCCGCCGAGACGCTTTTCTGAGTGAATTAGTCTGACATTCGCAGCTTTGAGCATAGAGTCAGCACCTTCGATAGATGCAACAAGTCCCTGCACTTCTAAGAGTCCGATAGCTTCATCGTTATTTGCAGGTGCAGAATAATCAACACCTAAAAAGCTTTTGGGGAGCTTTTTGTTAAATTTATCTTTATTAAGATCCATAAGATAAGCCATTTTTTCTACGCCATCGCCGGGATTGGGGATAACGTGAGAAACAATATATTTACCTTCTGATTTTGCGTATTCAACGCCTGCTTCAACGGCTGCGTTAACCGCGGCAACACTACCTTCAAACTTAACAATCATAACTAAAGGTGCAGGAACATCAGGACTAATAGGTCTGTTTCTGTCAAAAGCTATAATTTTTACGTCTGAAGTTTTTGCTACAATATCTGCCACACAAACGGCTGTTGTAAAGCTATATACTTCTACCATTCCTAATGCGTTCATAATATCAATCCTTTATCTTGTAAATTATACAATACGAAGACCGTCAACCATAACGCATCTTCTTGCTCTTGTGAATGAATGAGCAGCAGTGAGACCTTCACCTGTGGGACCTGCAATTGTAAACGTTGTATAACCTTCGCCACCTGCACCGATACCTGCGTATGAAGGAGCGTTCTTAACAAATATAGTTGTTTCAACAGCTTTTGCAAATGCAGTTAAATTATCAATGTTCTTAGAATGGATGTGAGCTGTGTGGCGGTTGCCGTGTTCAGCTTTTACAGCCATTTTGATAGCTTCCTGAATATTGTTAACACGAACAATAGGAAGAATAGGCATCATCATTTCAACCTGAACAAAGGGATGTAATTCGTCTGTTTCGCAGATAATTAACCTTGCATCAGAGTTGATACCTAATTCTTTGAGGAATAAACCTGCGTCCTTACCAACCCATTTTTTGTTGATAGAGTATTTGCCGTCTTTTTCTACTAATGCAAAGCCCTTTAACTGTTCGACCTGAGCAGCGTTTATAAAGTATGCACCGTTCTGTGTCATGTTGTGGATAAGTTCATCAGCAATGTTTGCAAATGCAAAACACTCTTTTTCAGCAATACATGGAAGATTGTTGTCAAAGCTTGCACCTGCAACGATATCTTTTGCAGCTTTTGCAATGTCAGCTGTGTCATCAACGATAACAGGAGGATTACCCGCACCTGCACCGATTGCTTTTTTACCCGAAGAGAGAAGTGTTCTAACAACGCCGGGACCACCTGTAGCAACCAACATTCTTACGATAGGAGATGTCATCATTTCTTTTGAAGAATCCATTGTGGGTTTATATACTGAAACTACGAGGTTTTCAGGACCGCCTGCTTCAACAATAGCACGGTTAACAAGGTCAACTGCGTAGTTTGCTACCTTACAAGCGTTGGGGTGGGGATTGAATACAACACCATTACCTCCTGCAATCATACCGATTGAGTTGCAGATAACTGTTTCACTGGGGTTTGTTGAAGGTGTAATACTTCCGATAACGCCATAGGGAGCCATTTCAATCAAAGTAAGACCATCGTCACCGGTCATAGCCTGTGTTGTTAAATCTTCTGTACCAGGTGTTTTGTTAGCAACGAGCTGGTGTTTAATAATCTTATCAGATACACGCCCCATACCTGTTTCCTCAACACCCATTTTAGCCATTATTTCAGCCTCTTGAAGTGTTAACTTTCGAATGTTTGAAATCATTTTTTCTCTCTGTTCAACAGAGTATGATTTATAGAAAAGGTAAGCTTCCTGAACAGCAGCGAGCGCATCAGACATATTTGTAAATACGCCCTTTAACTTTCTGTCGCCTGTAGGCTCAGCATTTTCTAAATTCTTAATTACGCTTTGTACTATCTGATTAATGTAGCTTTCGTTCATTTCCATTTTAATAGCCTCCATTTTATGTATCGTATTCCTTTTGGAAAATTTTAAACTAAATTAATGTCTGCCAGAGTTTTTCATCTGGTTTTGCAATGATAGAACTGTCAAGGAAAAAACCGTTATCTTCCATTTGACTCTTTGTTCTCTCGATCGCAGCTGTAACAGAAGCAACACTGCCTGTAATAAACATATATGACTTACCGCACATACCTTTTGCAATACGAAGTTCGATTAAGTCAACTTCAGCAGTCTTTGCTGCAGTATCAGCAGCAACAATTATAGAAGCTGCAGAATATGTTTCTAAAACGCCTAATGCATCAACATTGCCGAGAGATGTTGAACCGTAAATAGCAGAGAATATTGATTCGTCAGGGTTACCGAGAACAAAACTGTCTATCAGTTTTTCATCATACAATGCTTTTGA
This sequence comes from Congzhengia sp., assembly GCA_045593125.1. GTDB lineage: Bacteria > Bacillota > Clostridia > UBA1381 > UBA9506 > Congzhengia. Next base: position 9,957 of record JAZNWB010000043.1, read on the forward strand.
AGCATCAACGGCAGCACGAACCGCAGATAACTCACCTGAAATAATAACTATGTATTTACCGGGACAAACTGTCTGTGCCTCGATTATTTCAACATCGGCTGTTTTTACCATTGTATCAGCCGCTACAACACCAGTTGATACAGTAAGATATTCAACCATACCGATTGCCTTACTCACTCTACATCTTCCTTTCAAACTTATTTCGTCTTGATGATTATGAAATGTTCGTTAGCGTCTACCACAACACCGTTAACAGGAGAGTGTATAGGAAGACCTAATGCTTTTTCGTCAACGTCTGCTACAATCTGACCAATTGTGACTACATCGCCTGCTTTAACAACTGCTTTTGCTAACGCCCCAATGTTCTGGTTAAATGTAAGACGTATTTTTTTTGGTATAATTTCCTTTTCGGTCAAGGGTGCAGGACTGTTATATTTCGAAAGTCCAAGTCTTGCCGTTAATCTTGAAATAGGAACGAGCTTCATGTTACGTTGCTTATCTGCAACAGGCTCTTTTATATCGTCAGGGATAGGAACACCATTCTTTCTTAATCCCATTTTATACTCAGTAATTAATGTTCTGGGAGATAATCCCTGTGGACAAGAGTACATTTCGCATATTCCACAACCGGAGCAGAAGAAAGTATTTAAGAAAGGAGATAAATCCTTTGTTACACCGCTTGTGGCTGTTCTCATAAAAGCGTGAGGTTCAATAGGGTGTCCAAGCAAGTTTCTTGAACAAGTATTGGTACATGACCTGCATTGACAACAAGAGGCCATTGCACGTTTAAGACTTAAAGAAATGCGAGTCTTTTTCTTTTCTATAACCTGATGATTTACAGGTAACACCAACAGAGCAGTGGTGGTTTTTGTAACTGTATCCAAGTCGTTTACCAGTTTACCCATCATGGGACCGCCGTTGATGATAGCGTATTCATCTAAATATGACCCGCCTGCAACGGAAATTAATTCTTTAAAGCTCATACCCAAAGGAGCTTTAACAGTGATTGGATTGTTTACTGCACCCGTAATAGTAACGTACGAATGTGTAACCGGTGTGTTTGTATGAAGCGCGTTATAGATATTTAGCATCGTTTCGACGTTAAATACTGTAACACCTACAGAAATTGGTAATTTACCGGGAGGAACAATCCTGCCTGTGGTTTCATAAATTGTAACCACTTCGTCACCTGCGGGATAAACTTCAGGTAAATAAGATATACTGAAATTATTAAATTTATCTAAAACAGAATTTACTGCATTGATTGCATCTTTATATGTTTTTTTGAGTGCTATTATAACTTCTTTAGCACCTGTAGCTTCTTTTACAGTTTGTAGAGCAGATAAGATTTCGTAAGCATATTCTGCTAAAACCTGTCTGTGAAGCTTTAAAAGAGGTTCGCATTCAGCACAATTTAAAATAATTGTATCTGCGGCGTCTGTGAGTTTTGCGTAGGCAGGGAAGCCTGCACCACCAGCACCTGCAACACCGGCGTCTCTTAATTTGAGTTTTAATTCGCTAAGCGTCATTTTATCACAACTCCAGTTCAGAACCGTTATCAACAATACCTACGATAGCAGCATCTACAGGAGAATTGTCTAAGTTACAGCCAATACGAGCCGCACTGCCCTGAGCTACAACTACAACTTCGCCGATACCTGCTCCTACGTTATCAATAGCAATTATCTTTGATTTGCACTTATCAATTGATTCAAAAATTTCTACAACTAAGAGCTTCTGGCCCTGCAATTTGTCGTTTTTGCGTGTAGAAACGATATTTCCTGTTACTTTTCCTATAATCATAGTTTGCACCATTCCTTACAAAAAATTGGAACTTATAAAGAGTTATTCCGCGTCGGGAGTTGACTCCCGACGCAAAATTAACTTCTTTGGAAAAGATTTAATTATTTAATAGCGGGTAAAATCTTTTCAACATCGTTGTGGGGTCTGGGGATAACGTGTGTAGCAACGAGTTCGCCTAATTTTGCAGCGTTTGAAGAACCAACTTCAACAGCTGATTTAACAGCGCCAACATCGCCGCGTACCATAACGCTAACGAGACCTGAACCGATTTTTTCTGTGCCAACTAATACAACGTTAGCTGCTTTGAGCATAGAGTCAGCTGCTTCAATAGCTGCTACTAAACCTCTTGTTTCTACCATACCTAATGCTTCCTGTGCCATTTTAATTTCTCCCTTCATGTTTTGGATTTTGTTATAATTTGAATTTTCATTTACTGACAATGTGTCATTTACTTTAGCAGGTGCTACTTTTGCACTTGCAGGTTTTGTCGCACTCTTTGCGGGGGCTTTTTTCTTTGCAGAAGATGCGGTCGCAGTAGTGCTTTTTTTCTTTTCAGCCATTTAGCTCACCTCAAATATTAGAGTGTAGGTAAAATGGATTCAACGTCTGCGTGGGGTCTGGGGATAACGTGAACTGCAACGAGCTCGCCGAGTTTTGCTGCGCATTCAGCGCCAACTTCTGTAGCTGCCTTTACAGCACCGACGTCGCCACGAACCATAACGCTAACGAGACCAGAACCGATTTTTTCTGTACCGATGAGTGTAACTTCAGCGGCTTTAACCATTGCATCAGCTGCTTCAACTGCTGCTGTTAAGCCTCTTGTTTCAATCATGCCTAATGCTTCTTTAGCCATTTTTTAATTCCTCCTGATATTATTGTTCGTTGATGATTACTACTTTCAAACCTTCCATTTTAAGGTTTGTTTCGTGTGCTTCATTTATCTGTGAGAGCGGGAAGCGGTGTGTTATAAGTTTTTCTAACGGTAAACCGATTCCTTTAGCTCGTTTTAAGAAATCAAATGTGGTAGCGTAATCACGAAGTGTGTAAACCCATGAACCAACTGTTGTGATTTCCTTTGAACAAATGTCAAAGTGGGGATTGATTGTAGCATCTCCACCGTTGATGAAGAAGCCGAGTTCACAAAGACCGCCACCGCGTCTGATGAATTTATAGATGTTAGCGTGTGCAATGGGAGAACCTGTGCACTGGAATGCAAAGTCTGCCAAGTATCCGCCAAATGCATCTTCAACTGCTTTTGTTAACTCTTCGATACCCTTGTGGTTTTTAAAATTAACTGATTTTGTAGCACCCATTTCAGCAGCGAAAGCTAAGCGCTTGTCTTCGCCATCAACTGCAACAATGTTTTCTACACCCATTGTTCTCAAAATTGCGATGCATAAAAGACCGATAGGTCCGCAACCCTGAATAACAACTCTGCTGTTAAATCTTAATGTACCAACTGTTTTTGCTCTTTCTACTGCGTGAATTAAAACAGCAGCAGGCTCAATTAAGAGACGGAGATCCAAACTTAAGTCGCTTACATTAAATACTGTTGAGCCACCGCGGATTACAATGTAATCTGCAAACCAGCCGTTTAAGTGAATGTCATCATCGGGCAACAAGCCATAAACTTCAGCACCATCGCCAACGTTCTGTTTGTTAAGGTCGTACATTGTGATATCGGGGCTATCCTTGAAAATCATACATGTAACAACTTTATCGCCAACAGCTAAGGGTTTGCCTGCACTGTCAACTTTAACGTTTTTACCCATTTTAACGATTTCGCCACTACCTTCATGTCCTAAAACAACAGGGATAAGACCAAAGGGATCTCTTTTGAATTCGTGAGCATCTGTTCCACAAACACCGCAACCTTCTACTTTAACTAAGATATCGTCATCACCGAGTTCGGGGATGGGGAATTCCTTGATATCATAGTGTTCCAGTTTGGTGAGCATTGCTGCTCTTGAGGTTTTTGGAATTTCGCCGCCGGACTTTTTGCAAGAACCGTTGCAGCTGTGAGGAACTTCTGCGTTCATGCTTGAAAGCACTTGCTTTACAATTGCTTCAATTTCGTTTGAATTAATAGCCATAACAGAACTCCTATCTTTTAAGTTTAATGCCTAACGCATTTCTTTTACTAATTCGTCGAATACTTTACCACCAAAATCTGCAAGGTATGTATCCTGTTCCTCGCTGCCACCCGATACACCAAGACCACCGACAATCTTGCCGTTAACCTTGAGGGGGACACCACCTCCAAATATAACAATCTGACCGTTGTTGGTAAATTGTATACCGTAGAGAGGTTGATTTGGCTGACTCAAAGCTTTTAACTGTATGGTAGACATCTTTAATGCAACAACTGTGTACGCTTTCTGGAAAGCAACGTCGTAGCTTGCAATGTAAGAATCATCCATACATTCTACTAAAACGGGACGAGCACCGCTGTTAGAAATTGCAACAACGGCATTTACGCCAATTTTAGTAGCTTCAGCTTCAACTTTTTCTGCCAATTTTTTTGCGAGGGTCAAAGTCATTTCTGGCTTTGATTTTATGTTGTTAACTACATCTTCGACAATCTTTGTAATTTCGCGGTCGTTCATATGTAAGACCTCCCGAAATTATTTGCCTAAGGCTGCAATAACTTTTTTTGTAATTTCAGAAACTAAATCGTTATCAGAACCGCATGAGCAGTTGCTGCCGCAACCGTGGCAGCTGGGTTTACCTGCCTGAGCATTGGGGCATACATCTGCAGGGTGCTTACCCTTCATGCCGAACTGTCTTCTGATTTCGTAGAGTTTTTCTACCTGATCCTTAGATAATTCCTGAGGACCACCTAACTGCTTAGATAAGAAGAGAAGCTGAGCGTAGAACTCTAATGATTCCATCTTGTGGTAAGCAGCAAGCAATGAATCAGAATATGCAAGTGCACCGTGGTTTTCAAGCAATACAGCATCGTAGTACTGTAAGTACTTAGAAACAGCATCGGGAATTTCGTGTGTTGAAGGTGTGCCGTATTCAGCAATCGGTACACAACCTAAAGCGATAACTGCTTCGGGCATAATGGGCTGTGTAAGTGGAATACCTGCAATAGCGAAGCTTGTTGCATATATGGGATGAGCGTGAACAACAGCCTGAACGTCGGGACGTCCTTTATAAACTCTCATGTGCATTTTGATTTCTGATGAGGGTTTAAATCCTTTGTTTGCCTGGATTACGTTGCCATCAGCATCAACTTTACAGATGTATTCGGGTGTCATAAAGCCCTTACTAACACCTGTGGGTGTGCATAAGAATTCGTTGTCAGAGATTTTAACTGATATGTTACCATCGTTGGCAGCAACCATACCTCTGTCGTAAATTCTCTTACCGATGTCACAAATCTGTTTTTTGATTTCGTATTCGGATACCATTTCACATTTCTCCTTTTCGGTTAGAATTTATTTTAATTTTTTATAAAACACAATATCTATTAACTATACTAATTTTACCATAGCATTATTAGTATGTCAAGTGGCATTATGTTGTTTTTTGTGGTTTTTTGTTGGTTTTTGACAAATATTGTAACAATTCTTCAATCCCTTCTCCGGTAACTGAACTTACAAGGAAGACTTTTTCGCATCCTGCCAGCCTTAACCAACTTTCGGCGAGTTCGGGACGAGCATCAGGATGGTCTATTTTAGTTACGATACCAATAACTTCGCGCGTGGTCATTCCAGTAACGTTAGGGCTGAATAGAGTATAGGGTTCAGTCGCACTTGCTAGCAATCCCACAATGTCTGATTCGTAGGCGTAAAGAGCAATCGCTGCGCCAAACTGCCTTGACTGTATGTATTCGCCCGGCGTGTCTATCAATATATTTGAATAATTGATAGCCTGTGTTTTTTCGTATCTTATTTTTTCGCCACGCAACGCCTGTGTTAATGTTGTTTTTCCTGCTTCGCTGCGTCCTATAAGGATTAGTTTTTTTATATTTAATGTTTTTTTACTCATATCAGGTCTTTGTTATGTTGCAAACAGTAAATCCTAAAACATCTCTAGTATATTCACAAAGTGCTCTGAGTGCCGCTTCAACTTCAGAAACTGTACCGGTTACAATTAACGTGCCACTAAAACGGTCAACAAATCCGATTTCTGCACCTGAGGATTTCGTTGCAATGTCTGCTATAATAATTGCTGTTTCAGCAGGTGATATAGTTACGACACCGATAGCCGACTTGGAGTAGTCTATATTGGGGTCAAGACCTAGTTTTTTATAAAGAATCTTTTCGGGATTTGCGATTATATGTGCTATTGTAATCTGTTTGCCGGGAACAAGTTCCTGAACTATTCTGGTTTTTCCCTTTAAACTAAGTAATTCTTCGTCGTTCATAACTTAACCTCCTATCTGACAGTGTAGTCTTGTTTTTTGAGCCGCAGATAAGAGCTTTTGCATTTTTTCCTCTGTGGGAGGCTCTAAGTTTTCAAGCTCGTATGCACGACCAAGACCTTTATATTTGTCAATTCCAAATTTGTGATAGGGAAGAAGGTGTATTTCATTTACGTTAGGTAAGCTTTCGGCAAATCTTGCGATTGAAAGTATTTCTTCTTCTGTATCGTTAAATGTAGGAATTACGGGTATACGGATTATTAATTTATTTGCTTTTTCTGCGATTTTCTTTGCGTTCTCCAAGATCAATTCGTTAGGTCTTGAGGTAAATCGTTCGTGTTTTGCAGAATTTGTGTGTTTTATGTCCATTAAATAGGTATCTAAATAGGGAAGATACTTGTCAATGGTTTCAAATTTTGCAAAACCGGTTGATTCCATTGCAGTATTGATGCCGTTTTCTTTACAAGCCTGAAGAAGTGCAACCGCAAATTCAGGCTGACCTAAGGATTCGCCACCTGATAATGTAACACCACCGCCAGAACGTCTGTAATACTGCATATCGCGTTTTATGGTTTCTAAAACTTCGCCTACAGTAACGTCGCGACCTACGATTTTTTTCTTACCACCGAATTCCATTTCTTCTATGTCAAAGTTTTGAGATTCGGGATTACAACACCACTTGCACCGCAAAAAACAACCTTTTAAAAAGATTATTGTTCTGATGCCGGGACCGTCATGAACTGAAAAACGCTGAATATCAAATATTCTGCCTTTTACATCATAAATACTCATATTAATTACATTCCCTGTTCTGTTCTGTTAATGATATCGTCCTGAAGTGATTTTGATAATGTTGTAAAGAGTGCGCTGTAACCAGCTACTCGAACAACCAAACCTCTGTATTTTTCAGGATTTTTCTGTGCATCGATAAGTGTAGCCTTATCAACTACATTAAACTGAATGTGACTACCTTTGCGGTCAAAATACCCACGAACCAAAGAACAAAAGGCTTCAAGTCCTGATGTGCCCTTAAGTGCTGAAGGGTGGAACTTCATATTAAATAAAGTACCGTTTGATGCAATGTGGTGGTCAAGTGTTGATACAGAGTTACATGAAGCTGTGGGGCCTGTAACGTCTTTGCCTGCAGAGGGTGACACGCCGTCAGCAACAGGTGTGAAGGCCAAACGACCATCAGGTGTAGCACCTGTTTGTGCACCGAGTGGAACGTTAGCTGATACAGGATATAAACCTGCCTGATAGATACCACCTCTGGGGTTTTTGTATTTTTCAACGGGTTTTGTGTATGTATAAGCAACATCACGGGCAAAAGCATCAACTTCCGGAATGTCATTACCAAATTTGGGAACTTCGTCGATTAAAGCACGAATCTTTTTATATTCGGCAGCTTTAGGATTGTTGTTGCTTGCTGCTTTTACTGTTTCGATAATTCCTGTGATTGTATCGTCGTCAACTTTTTTGCCGGCACGAGCAAGTTCACTGGCTACGTTAATTACAATCTGTTGAATCTGCTTATCAGGAATACCTTCACCATAATTGTTAGCCATAGCCTCTTTTAATTCAGAAAGGGTAAACTTCTTTTCTTCAAATACTAACTTTTTAATAGCAAAGAGTGCGTCTGCCATATTTGCAACACCAAAGCCCTGAGGACCTGTGAAGTTGTAAATTGCGCCACCCTCCTGAACTGATTTACCTCTGCCAATACAATCTTCAACCATTGAAGAAAGGAAGGGAAGGGGAGCTTTTTTCATGTGTGCTATGTCAATTGCGTTATCGGAGTTAACCATAAGACTGATGAAATAGCTTGACTGCTCTTTGTATGCATCATATAATTCGTCAAAGGTTTTCATTTCGGCTACATCTTTGGTTTTAGGACCAACCTGTACACCATTGTCAACGCCTTGTGAGAATACCATTTCCATAGGGCGACACATATTAAAGAATGCAGCATCGTGCCAACCATCTGTTTTGCCGCTTTTCTGAGGTTCAACACAACCGATGATATTGTAGTCTAACGCATCATTTAATGTCAAACCACGGTTTACTAACGCTGGAATGATAACTTCGTCGTTATAGTAAGCGGGAAGACCGATACCTGTTCTTGTTAATTCTGCTGCCTTCATCATAAGGTCGTGAGGTGTACCATTCCAGATACGGATTGAAAGTGAAGGCTGTGGAAGCATAATATGCATTGAAGCGTTTATACACATAAATGATAAATCGTTTGTAGCGTCTATACCTGATGAAGACTGTCCGCCAACGATAAGATTCTGGAACAAGCTGTACCCTGCAAAACCTTCTGCAGTACCTGCATCACGAACTTTGCTTGTATCATTTAATTTTATCCAAATACAGTCAATGAGTTCCTGAGCAAATTCAGGTGTTATTATACCTTCATCCAAATCCTTTTTATAATAGGGATACATATACTGGTCAAATCGTCCGGGTGAAACTGAGTGGCCGCTACCTTCTACCTGAATCAGCATCTGTACAAACCAAAATGACTGACAAGCTTCATAGAAATTTTTAGCACCATTCTCTGGAACGTTTGCACAGTTCTGTGCAATCTTAACAAGTTCTGCTTTTCTTTTTTCATCTGTACACTTCTTAGCTTCTTCAGCAGCAAGGAGCGCATATCTTTTTGAGTAGTATATAGCAGCTTCACATGACTCAATAACTGCCTCTAAAAATGCTGAACGTTCACTGAAATCAGCTTCGGTCATATCGTGTTTTGCAAGTTCCATTTTAGCTTCTTCTAAAATACCACGGAAACCGATTTTTAAAACCTTGCCGTAATCAACCGTGATGTGACCAACGCCACCGTATAAGTAATTACCTGGAGTGAAGATATTATGTTCCATGGCAGCCAAGGTAGCATTGTCCATCATAGATAAAGCAAATTCTGAAACAGATTTGCCTTTCCAATATTTATGTACCTCACGAAGAGCTTTTTTTGATTCTTCTGAAATATAAAAGGGGTCAGCGCTTCTGTTTTCGATTGTATCAAATTCTGCCTCTAACCAATCGTATGAATATTCAGGAAAGGTTTGACAGCTTCTAGAATTCACTGTAGGTGTACCGACGATAAGTTCGTCAGGACGGATTGTTACAGATATATTCTTCAAAATATGAGCAAAAGCTGCAGAACGTCTTTTAATCATAGGAAGAGATTCTGTTTTCTTGTATGATTCTGTAAGTAAAACAGCACGTTCGCTTTCAAGCTGAGGTTTTGCGTCTAAAAGACGGTCAACCAAACGCACGATTCTGTCTGTTTTTGGTGCATCGTAAATTTTGTAATTATTCATATCGGTCACCTTTCTCAATTATATTTGAAATCTCTTTAATTACGTTATTGGTTTTGAATTTGCACATACTTATTACTTCGTGATGTGCATCATTTGCTGCAAAGGAAATTCTTGCACGCCTCAACATTCCCAGATCATTGAGGTTGTCGCCGAATGCTGCGGTTTCTGAAATCGAAATATCGTACATTCTTTGTACAACATCTGCAGCGACACCTTTGTCAATACCTGACTTTATATATTCAGTCCATAAAGGATCTTTATACACTTTGTTTAAAATACCTGATTTTACGCCTAAATTTTCAAGTTTTATTTCAGCCTTTTGTGATAATTTATAGAAAGCTACTTTAAAAACATCACCAGGGATGGACAAAACTTCTTCTGATATGATTTTGCTTCCTAAATTAGGAAAATCCTTGTCCGATAAATAATATGTGTAATCTTTTGCGTAAATCACCATTGCTTCGTAATCATTTTTGTAAGTTCTGGACATACAAGCAACCTGCGATTTGTTGAGAGGGGCAGAGTAGGACAGATTATCCTTTTCTACGACCAAAGCCCCGTCGCTGCAAATAAATGTTACGTTGTTGGCAACTGGTTTAAAAAGTTGCTTTAAATCAGGGTAGCTTCTTCCGCTTGCTATGCAAATCTTTAAGTTGGAAGAAACCGCTTGTTTTATTGTGTGGAAAACCGAATCATCGAGTTTATTGTAGTCGCGAGGGAGAAGTGTGCCATCTACATCACAAAAAATCATGCGAATTTTTGTACTTTTCATAACTTTCCTCCGTTCAAAAACTACTTCCACACCTATACAATATATATGATAAGGCATTTTTACAAGTTTGTCAATAGGAAACACAGAAAAAATAAAGAAAAAACAAAGAAAAAATTGAAAACAAAGAAAAACAAAGGAAACCGCTTTACGACAAAAAGTAATAATAAATAAAAAATGACACTTGCAGCAGAAATAAATTGGTAATTTTTACTTTTTGTTTGTAATATTAAGGTAATAACCTTGACATACAATTTGCGGAACATATAGTGTGTAAAGGTAAAAAACAATGCAGCAGAAAATTCTGCTGCATAAAGTTTATTCGTTTGTAACGAAGACTTTTGTGTTTAATGGTATAAAGTTTACCAACCAATCCATATCAGTCGGTCGTATCCTGACGCAACCATGGGAAATCATTTTACCAACTCGTGCATCCCGGTCCGTGCCGTTGTTATTTATCAGTGTAGTGTGTATTGCGTAACCTTTGTAAAAACGCATTATAGGTCCAACAAAATAACCATCATATTGCCATTTGGCTTGTTGTTGATGATACACAAATTCACCGATAATTGTTGGGGTGCCTGCAGCACCTATAGAACAGGGAATATCTTTTACATATTCCCATTTCCCTGCCTCTGATTCAAAAATATTTACTTTAAAGTTTGCTTTAGATACCCAAATCAAGTAATCTGTTTCACTTTTAATATCTTTATCGTTTACAAATTTTTCGACTTTGTATTCATAGGTGGCAGACAATGGTTTTGCCACTATATAAGCATCGTCACATATATGTAATGTTCCGTTTTCGTCCCTATATGCATAAGTTTCAGTCAGGCATTGTTCATAAACATAGAATTTTGAACCGTAATAGTCAAATTCCGATATCCCTGCAGTAGCTGATATTTTGAAATTTATACCTATTTCATATTTTACAGGAAATTTAATAATGTACGTTCCTGGTTCCGTTACATCAAGACCTTTATTTGCTATCCAAGTGTTTCCCTCAGTAAAAAGGTTAAACTGCATTCTGAAAGGGGAGAATGAATATGTATCTGGAATTTTTACATGCAGATCAAAATCATCTGCGATGAGAGTTTCTGCAGAAACCGGAATAATAAATATTGTAAATATAATAAGAGATATAATAAAAGATATAAGTTTTCTTGACATTTAATTTCAATCCCCGAATATAATTTGTGTAAAATAACTATAACACATCTTTAAATATGCGTCAACAAAAAGATAAAATAAATAAGGAATACCGATTTGATATCTCCTTTTTTATGATATAAGCGAGGCGTTAGAAAGACTGTGGTCAGCTCTGACTGCCACCGGCAGTCATTCACTCCCGACCCTTCAAGTCTTCCTGACAAAATAAAAAAGCACAGTCGGCACTTCGTACCAACTGCACTTTCTGGTCTGAGTGAGAGGACTTGAACCTCCGGCCTCTTGAACCCCATTCAAGCACGCTACCAACTGCGCCACACCCAGTCAACAAGTGAGATTATAACAGGTTTTTGATTAATTGTCAACTGTTTTTTTTACTTTTTTAAACTTTTTTGTCAAAAGGAACAAATTAGCTTATTGACTTGTTAAAATCCGAATGATATAATATATTAGTAATTTTTTGTAGAAGGTGTGAGTATAATTAAAGTTATATCAATCGATAAAAGAAATTTAGCATTACAGATATTGTGTGCTATTTTAATACTGGCTGCATGTTTTATAAGCAAAAGTCTTGTTTTAATTGCCGGTGTTGCATCAATGGTATATATGTTTAGTGGTGCAAAATGGGAACAAAAGTTTGCGTTTTTCATGTTTATGCTTTCTTTTTCGCCCATATTCAAATTTAATAAAGACCAGACAAGCCTGTTT
>JAZNWB010000044.1:0-11111 GCA_045593125.1 Congzhengia sp.
TCGCTTAAAACATGAGTGAATACAGTCAATTATAGCACCCTCAGAATTTGACTGAAAGCATTCTATCTCAAAACCATATTTTCTACCCTCATCAATTACCATTTTTTCTATATCTGCCACCGTGTCTGTTCCATAAATTTCAGGCGGTCTTACACCAAGCATATTAAGGTTAGGACCGTTTATTAGCATTATTTTTCCGTACATACCGACACCTCTACTGTTCATTTAAGAAAAGAATACTTTTGGCGCGCTCCATCATTTCATCCGAAGGGGGCTTCACGTCCTTTAACGAATAGTCTATCCCCAATTTTTCCCATTTTGGTTTTCCGAATGAATGATAAGGAAGAATTTCAATCTTTTCAACGGTCTTTAAACTGTCTACCAGTTCTTTGATTTTAGCAAGGGATTCGTCACTTCCTGTAACGCCAGGAACTAAAACGTGTCTTATCCACATAGGCTTACCGATATCCGAAAGATAGTGAGCAAACTCAATAATATTTTTATTGGTATGACCTGTAAGCTCTGTATGAGCATCTTCATCAAATTCTTTGATGTCTAACATTACAAGGTCTGTAACATCTAACATCTTTTTAAATTTTTCATCATCCTTATTCCATGGTTGAGCTGATGTATCAAGTGTCGTGTGTATACCTGCTTTTTTTGCCAGGGTAAAGAGTTCTGTAACAAACTCAGCCTGAAGCATCGGCTCTCCGCCCGAAACTGTAATTCCACCACCGTTTTTCCAGTATGTTTTATATCGTAGTGCTTTTTTTACAAGCTCTGATGCCTCATGCTGTTCTCCGCCCATTGTCCATGTGTCGGGGTTGTGACAGTATTTACATCTCATCGCACAACCTGCTAAAAAAGTGATAAATCTAACACCAGGTCCATCAACAAGACCAAAGGTTTCTATAGAATGAACGTAACCTTTCATCGATTTCATACCCCTCTGTAAAAAGTATGCACCCTATTCACAAGAATAAGGTGCATAGAAATTTTAGTTAATTACATTGATTCGTGGCAGGTACGTGCAATAACGTCTAACTGCTGTTCACGTGTTAAGTCGATAAACTTAACTGCGTAACCTGATACACGGATTGTAAAGTTTGCGTATTCAGGCTTTTCGGGATGTTCCATAGCATCTAACAACTTATCCTTACCGAATACGTTAACATTCAAGTGGTGAGCACCCTGATCGAAGTAACCATCTAAGATATTAACTAAGTTGTTTGTACGTTCGGAATCTGTATGGCCTAAAGCTTCAGGGCTGATTGTCTGAGTATTTGAGATACCATCTAATGCCCAGTGATAAGGTAACTTTGCAACAGAGTTGAGTGACGCCAATAAGCCGTTTTCTTCTGCACCGTAAGCAGGGTTAGCACCAGGTGATAGGGGTGCACCTGCTTTTCTGCCGTTAGGCATATCAGCTGTAGCCTTACCATATACAACGTTTGATGTAATTGTAAGGATAGATGTTGTAGGTTCAGAATCTCTGTATGTGTGATGCTTTTTGATTAAGCTTACAAACTTGCCAAGTAACCAAACAGCGATATCATCAGCACGGTCATCATCGTTACCGTATTTGGGGAATTCCCCATCGATTTCAAATGACTTCGCAACGCCTGTTTCTTCATCACGGATAACCTTAACTTTTGCGTACTTAATAGCACTAAGTGAGTCAACAACGTGTGAGAAACCTGCAATACCTGTAGCAAATGTACGACGCACATCTGTATCGATTAACGCCATTTCAGCTGCTTCATAGTAATATTTATCGTGCATGTAGTGGATAGCGTTCAATGTATGAACATAAAGTTTTGCAAGCCATTCCATCATAGCTACATATTTTTCGATAACTTCATCATAATCAAGATATTCGCTTGTGATAGGACAGAATGCCGGTCCAACCTGTTCTAATGTCTTTGCATCCTTACCGCCGTTGATAGCATAAAGTAAGCACTTAGCAAGGTTAGCACGAGCACCGAAGAACTGGATTTCCTTACCTGTCTGTGTTGCAGATACGCAGCAACAGATAGAATAGTCATCGCCCCATACAGGCTTCATAACATCATCGTTTTCATACTGAATTGAGCTTGTTGTAATGGAAACCGCTGAAACGTATTTCTTAAAGGTTTCAGGAAGTGCTGATGAGTAAAGAACGGTTAAGTTCGGCTCAGGAGCAGGTCCCATGTTTTCTAATGTATGAACAAAACGATAGTCTGTCTTTGTTACCATTGAGCGACCGTCCATACCGATACCGCCAACTTCAAGTGTAGCCCATACAGGGTCGCCTGAGAAGAGCTGGTTATAGTCAGGTGTACGAGCAAATTTAACCATACGAAGCTTCATTACGAAATGGTCTACCATTTCCTGTGCCTGAGCTTCTGTAATGATACCTGCATCAATATCACGCTTAAAGTAGATATCTAAGAATGTTGCAATTCTACCAACACTCATCGCAGCACCGTTCTGTGTTTTGATAGCAGCAAGATAGCCAAAGTATAACCACTGAATAGCTTCTTTAGCGTTCTTAGCAGGCTGTGAAATATCGTAGCCGTAGCTTGCAGCCATTACTTTCATATCTTTTAAGGCCTTAATCTGCATTGCAACTTCTTCACGTGCACGTATAACACTATCACGCATACTTGTTTCACCGCAAGCAACCATGTCCTTCTGCTTCTGCTCAATAAGGAAATCAATACCATACAAAGCAACACGACGATAGTCACCTACGATACGACCACGAGCATATGCATCCGGAAGACCTGTAATAATCTTGTTGTGTCTTGCCTTCTTCATTTCAGGTGTGTATACATCAAACACAGCCTGGTTGTGTGTACGGCAATACTCTGTGAAAATTCTGCCTAATTCAGGATCAGGTGTGTAACCGTTTGTTTCACAAGCCTTCATAGCCATCTTAATACCACCAAAGGGCATAAATGCACGCTTTAAGGGTTTCTCTGTCTGAAGACCTACAACGGCTTCTAAATCCTTCATGCTTTCGTCAATATATCCGGGAGCATGTGATGTGATTGTAGATACAACGCTTGTATCCATATCGAGTACGCCGCCCTTTGCTCTTTCTTCCTTCTGAAGTTCCTGCAATCTGCCCCAGAGCTTGTTTGTTGCATCAGTAGGTCCTGCTAAGAAAGACTCATCACCATCATAAGGTGTATAGTTTTTCTGGATAAAGTCGCGAACATTAACTTCCATTTTCCAGATGCGACCGTTAAATCCATCCCATTGTTTGAAATCTACCATTTTTCTTCCTCCTATTCACGGGTATATATGTACCAGTACAGGTAATTTTTTACCTATATATAGGCACTCTTACCATATCCTAAAATATAATAACACAAGCGTTATTTTTTGTCAACAATTTGTATAGTGAAATTTTACATAAAAAAACATTTTTTTTGCAAATAAAAACTATAATAAATTGACAACCAAAATTACATATCCGTCACCATATATTTATATGACAACATCATCAAAATTAATAAAATAATAATAATTATTATTTTCAATTTAATTATATTCAATATTTACCAGTTTGTCAAGTGTTTTTTAAAAAAATATTGACATTTTTTTCTTGCTGTGCTAAAATGTTTTCATACTCAATGAGGGAGTAGCATGCGCTTTGGCGTAGCAAGTCAACAACACTGACTTTTGGGGTCTGGCTTGTTTTAAATTGCGAGACTCATGTATGCATAGCCCTACATGTGTCTTTTATAAAATCACCGATGACAAGTATGGCTGATGCCATGCTTTTTTATTTTTTTTGGAGGAATGTATGGAGCTTGGTATAATATTTTTTACAAACAGTATTTTGCTCGGGATAGGTCTTGCTATGGACGCTTTTTCCGTATCAATGGCAAATGGTCTTAACGAACCAAATATGAAAACAGGAAAAATCCTCTCGATTGCAGGAGTATTTGCTGTCTTTCAGGCCGTTATGCCTCTTTTGGGCTGGATGTGTATACACACAGTTGTTGAGCATTTTAAGGCATTTGAAAAATTTATACCCTGGATTGCACTTATCCTTTTGTGTTACATCGGCGGCAAAATGCTCTCAGATGGCGTAAAATGTAAAAATGAATGTCCCGAACCAATTAAGCTTGGGATAGTTTCGCTGATTGTACAGGGCATCGCTACTTCTATCGATGCTTTGTCTGTGGGATTTACCATTGCTGACTATAATTTTTCGTCTGCAGTTATATGTGCACTCATCATTGCATCAGTAACTTTTGCAATATGCATTGGCGGACTTATAATAGGAAAAAAATTCGGAACTTTACTTTCAAATAAAGCTCAACTTTTGGGCGGTGTGATATTGATAGCTATCGGTATCGAAATATTCGTTACGGGAATTATTTAATGGTAGATATATATTTTTTAAGAGGTGTTTTTATGGAATTTTTACTGGAAGGTTTTTATGATGTTACATGGCAAAAATGTGTGATGTACGCAGTAGGTATTCTGCTCATATATCTTGCTATCAAAAAGCAGTACGAACCCTCACTCCTTTTACCTATGGGTTTTGGTGCAATTTTGGTAAACCTGCCCCTGTCAGGCGTTGTCAATTACGAAATGGCAGGCATTGGCGAAGTAGCAGGCATCATTGAGTGGTTGTATGATATCGGCATTCACGCATCAGAGGCCATGCCTCTTTTACTTTTTATTGGCATTGGCGCTATGATTGACTTCGGTCCCCTTCTTTCAAATCCCAAGATGTTCTTATTTGGTGCGGCAGCTCAGTTTGGTATTTTCTTTGTTGTAGCAGCTGCAGTTATCTTAGGCTTTGATTTGAAAGACGCAGCTTCTATCGGTATTATAGGTGCAGCTGACGGTCCCACATCTATCTTAGTATCTCAGGTACTTAAATCTAACTATATAGGCCCGATTGCCGTTGCGGCATACTCGTATATGGCACTTGTTCCCATCATTCAGCCCGCTGTAATAAAGGCAACCACAACCAAAAAAGAGCGTATGATACGTATGCCCTACAACCCCTCAAATGTTTCTAAGGGACTTCGTATTGCATTCCCCATCATTGTTACATTTATTGCAGGATTTGTAGCACCACAGTCTGTATCATTGGTAGGCTTTTTGATGTTCGGTAACTTAATCCGTGAATGTGGTGTATTAAACACACTCTCAGATGCGGCACAGAATATCTTAGCAAACCTTGTAACACTCTTACTCGGTATTACAATTTCATTCAGCATGAGAGCTGAGCAGTTTGTAAACGTACAGACACTTCTTATCATGGGACTTGGCCTTGTAGCATTTGTATTCGACACAGCAGCAGGTGTGTTTTTTGCGAAAATCATCAACCTTTTTTCAAAGAACAAGATGAATCCTATGGTTGGTGCTGCAGGAATTTCAGCATTCCCCATGTCTGCAAGAGTTGTGCAGAAGTTAGGGCTTGAGGCCGACTCACAAAACCACTTACTTATGCACGCAGTAGGTGCTAACGTTTCAGGTCAGATAGCATCAGTGCTCGCTGGAGGTATGATTTTAAATCTTATCCCTCAGATGATTAAATAGGGAGGAAAAATCTATGACAAACTTTTTATCTAAAATCGGATATTTTGTAGCAGACAAGGTCAATATTCAGGATTTAGGTAGTGCCTTTAAGCTTATGGGTCAGGGCATGCTGGGCATCTTCGTAGTTATGGCTGCAATCGCCTTAATCGTATATCTGCTTACAAAACTTCCCGCAAACAAATAAAACACGGGTGCATAAGCACCCTTACTTTTTACATTTTATTCACACTCATGACACATACTATTGGTAATATATAGTTATAAGCTTTTTAGGAGGATGTAAATTGTTGTTCTACGAGCAAGCAAAAGAGGATATTTTAAATCATTTTAACACAACTGAAGCAGATGGACTTTCCTCTGCCCAGGTAGAAGAATTACAGAAAAAATTCGGAGAAAACAAGCTGAACGAAAAGAAGAAAAAAACTATGTTGCAGCGTTTTATAGAACAGTTCCGCGATGTTATGATTTTGATTTTAATTGCAGCGGCTGTCATTTCCTTTGTGGTTGCCTGTGTAGAGGGTAATCCCAAGGAATTCTTTGAACCTGCACTTATTCTTATAATTGTAGTTTTGAACGCTGCAATGGGCGTAGCACAGGAAAGCAAGGCAGAAAAAGCGTTAGATGCTTTAAAAAACATGAGTGCTCCCCACGCACGCGTTGTAAGAGGCGGCGAAGAAACAGTAATTGATGCATCCTGTCTTGTACCGGGCGACATTATAAAATTAGAAGCAGGCGACTTTGTCCCTGCCGACGCAAGACTTATAAAAAGTGCAAGCTTAAAAAGTGAAGAATCCGCTCTCACCGGCGAATCTGTCCCTTCAGAAAAGGATGCAGATGCAGAAGTCAAAAGCGGTGCTCCCTTGGGGGACAGGGCGAACATGGTTTTCTCGGGCTGCAGTATCACCTACGGCACTGCTACCGCTATCGTTACCGCTACAGGCATGGATACTGAAATGGGTAAAATTGCAAATCTCCTAGATTCAGAATCCGAAACCCACACTCCCCTTCAGCAAAAGCTCGCTCAACTTGGAAAATACTTAGGTATCGTAGCAATTTTAGCCTGTGTGATTATATTTATTGTAGGTATTGCAAACGGCATTCCCGTTATGGAAATATTTATGACTGCAGTATCACTGGCAGTTTCTGCAATCCCTGAAGGCTTGCCTGCAATTGTTACCATCGTTCTTTCCATTGGTGTACAGCGAATGGTTAAGAAAAATGCTTTAATCAGAAGATTGCCTGCAGTTGAAACTTTAGGAAGTGCAAGTGTAATTTGTTCTGACAAAACAGGCACATTAACTCAGAACAAAATGACTTTAGTTAAGGCTTATGTTGACGGTATAGAAAATATCGAAGATATAAGCGACGACTGTACCGAACCCACAAAGAATCTTCTTTTAATGGGTGCACTATGTTGTGACGGTTCAGTAAGCTTTGCCGACGGCGAAGAAAAACACATCGGCGACCCCACAGAAACTGCAATCGTTCTTGCCGCTCACAAAAACGGCATGGAAAAAGATGCAATAAATGAAAAATACCCCAGAATTGCAGAAATTCCCTTCGATTCAGACAGAAAGCTGATGACTACTGTAAATGATTTTGATGGTAAGAAGGTAGTTATTGTAAAAGGTGCTTTTGACATGATGGCATCACGTTGCATATCAGGGGACTTAGACACAGCAAAGGCAATAACAGAGCTTATGAGCAAGGATGCTTTGCGTGTACTCGCAATCGGCTATAAAATAGTAGAAAGCATTTCTGATGAGCCAAGCTCGGAAGAACTGGAAAATGACCTTATCTTCTTAGGACTTGTAGGTATGATTGACCCGCCAAGACCTGAGGCAAAAGATGCAGTAAGAGTTTGCCGTGGTGCAGGTATTAAGCCTGTTATGATTACAGGTGACCATGTTGTAACCGCCTCTGCCATAGCAAAAGAAATAGGTATCTTAGAAGAAGGCGACCGTGCAATTACAGGTGCCGAGCTTGACGAAATGACAGATACAGAGCTTGATGAAGCAGTTGAACACATTTCTGTTTATGCACGTGTTTCTCCCGAAAACAAAATAAGAATAGTAAAAGCATGGCAACGCCGTGGACGTGTTGTTTCTATGACGGGTGATGGTGTAAATGACGCACCTGCCTTAAAAGCTGCAGACATCGGTTGTGCTATGGGCATCACAGGAACAG
Source organism: Congzhengia sp. (assembly GCA_045593125.1). Lineage (GTDB taxonomy): Bacteria > Bacillota > Clostridia > UBA1381 > UBA9506 > Congzhengia. The sequence continues at coordinate 7,738 of JAZNWB010000044.1, forward strand.
ACGTTGCAAAGGGTGCGGCAGACATGACGTTAACTGATGACAACTTTGCCACAATCGTTGACGCAGTACGCGAGGGCCGTGGAATTTATGCCAACATAAAAAAGGTTGTAGGATTTTTACTTGGTACAAACATTGGTGAGGTAATAACAGTATTTTTAGCCATGATTCTGTGGCACAAAACACCATTTTTATCAATGCAGCTTTTATGGATTAACTTAGTTACAGATAGTCTGCCTGCTATCGCTCTAGGTATGGAAGATGTAGAATCAGACGTTATGGAGCATGCCCCAAAACCTAAAAATGAGGGTATTTTTGCAAATGGTTTAGGTATACGAGTTGTACTCCAAGGATTAATGTTTGCAATCCTCAGCCTTACAGCATTTGCTCTGGGCGAACGCACTACAGGTACAGTTTCAGGCGGTCAGACAATGGCATTTATGGTTTTAGCACTTTCTCAGGTTGTTCAAAGCTTTAATATGAGGTCAGAGCACTCACTGTTTGAAACAGGTTTCTTTACCAACAAAAAATTAAATGGTGCTGCAGGAATCTCTACCCTTTTGGTATTGATTGTATTGTTTACACCTTTGCGTATTGCATTTGGTCTTGAATTGTTGCCCTTGTACCTTTATTTAATCGCTTTGGTATTGATTATTATTCCCACGATTGTAATGGAAGGTTCAAAAAGAATCGGCTTAATTAAAAAGAAATAATAAAAGTACCCGTAAGGGTGCTTTTATTATAGAATTAGTGAACAAAAAAATATCATATTTTCTACATATTTTTTTGCATATCAGCAATTTTTATCAAAAATATATTTTGTGCTTGAAAATCCCTTTTCTTGATGCTACAATTTAGTTGGATGAACACTTTTCATCCACAAAACTGATAAAAATTCATTATTATATTTGAGGTGAAAAAATGGACATTTTTGACGTGTTGAACCTAATCGGCGGCTTGTGTTTGTTCCTTTTCGGTATGGAGCTTATGGGGACAGCCTTAGAGCGCCGTGCAGGCAGAGGGCTCAAAACACTTCTCGGCAGACTTACACAGAACAGACTAGCAGGCTTTTTAACAGGTCTTGGTGTAACTTCTGTTATTCAGTCATCATCAGCTACTACCGTTATGGTTGTAGGCTTTGTTAACTCAGGTCTTATGACTCTGCGTCAGGCAATTAACGTTATTATGGGTGCCAACGTCGGTACCACTGTAACAGCCTGGATTCTCAGCTTAGGCGGTATTTCAAGTGACAACTTGTTTGTGCAGTTATTAAAGCCCACATCATTTACCCCCATACTTGCATTAATCGGTACTGCAATTCTTATGTTCGGTAAATCATCAAAGGGCAAAGATACTGCTACAATTCTTTTAGGCTTTGCAACACTTATGTTTGGTATGGATACCATGTCTGCTGCCGTTTCAGGCCTCCGTGACGTTCCCCAGTTCCAGCAGCTGTTTATAATGTTTTCAAACCCCATACTTGGCGTTTTAGCAGGTGCAATTCTTACCGCAATTATCCAGTCATCATCGGCATCTGTTGGTATCCTGCAGGCATTGTCATCAACAGGACAGATAACAATCGGTGCAACAATCCCGATAATCATGGGACAGAACATCGGTACTTGTATTACCGCAATTCTTTCATCATTCGGTGCTAACAAAAACGCCAAGCGTGCATCATTAGTTCACTTGTCATTTAATGTTATAGGCACAATTATCGGTCTTGTGTTATTCACACTTATTAAATCATTGTTACAGCCAGTATTATTTAATGAAGCAGCAAATCATGTAACTATTGCTATTGCTCACTCGGTATTTAATGTTTTATGTACTGTGGTCTTGCTCCCTGCATCAGCCTTACTTGAAAAGCTGGCATTAAGACTTATCCCCGACAAGGGCAAGAAGGAGGTTATTGCAGAGCTTGATGAACGTCTGCTGGCGACCCCTTCACTTGCCATCCAGCGTTGTAATACTTTAGTTATAGAAATGGCTGAAAATGCAGTGAATGCATTTAAAAACAGCTTGTTGCTCTTAAAGCAATACGATGCTAAAAAGGCAGAGCAAATCAGAGAAGACGAATCACGTGTTGACCATTTAGAGGACATCTTAGGCACATACCTTGTAAAACTAAGCGCACAGCAAGTATCTGATACCGACAGCATACAAATTTCAAAGCTGTTAAAGGCAATCGGTGACTTCGAAAGAATTTCAGACCACAGTGTTAATGTTGTAGAATCTGCAGAAGAACTCCACGAAAAGGAAATTAAATTCTCAGACGTAGCACAAGACGAAATGAACACGCTTTCTATGGCTGTATCAGAGATTTTAGACCTTGCATCTATGGCGTTTATCTACAATAATTTAGATATTGCACGCAAAATCGAGCCATTGGAACAGTTTATTGATGTCTTAAACGCAAAAATGCGTGACGGTCATATTGCCCGTTTGCAAACAGGCGAATGTTCTATCGGTGCAGGATTTGTATGGACCGACCTTCTTACAAACTTAGAGCGTACGGCTGACCATTGTTCTAATGTTGCAGTATGTACATTAGATGCTGCAGAAAACAACATGAATATCCACCAATCTTTGGCAAACATCAAGCAAAACAGTCCTTACTTCAAGGAAGAATACGAAAAATATCTGGCAAAATACACGAAGTAATACATCAAAAAAGCAACGGCTCAGCCGTTGCTTTTTTTATCTATTGATGTAACTTTAAGTTTTTTATTATCTACTGTAAAATGAATATCCCAATCAGAAAACGCCATACTGTACTCCCTGTCATCCTCCTGATATGTAGGCCTTGGGTCATCACTAAGGCAGTCAATAACCGCTTTTTGTTTTTCTTCAGGGATAAGCTGCAAAAGTTTTTGAGGAAAATCAACCTCTAAAAAATGATTCTTCATCTCATCTGCAAATCCTCCCAAAGCTTCCTTTCTAATGTCACTGTAAGGGATATATGGTTTTATATCATAAATCGGAGTTTTATCTAAAATATCTACTCCTGATACTGTTATTTTTCCCTGCTCAATTTTCTCTATTTTCACACAGGAAAGTCCCAAAGAATTTGGTCTGTAAGGAGAACGGCTTGCAAACACCCCCACACGGGTATTCCCACCCAATCTTGGCGGTCGAACTGTCATAGTTCCCTCTTTGTATTTTGCTTCGCTAAATCCGAAAATCAACCAGATATGTGAAAACTCCTCAAGTCCCCTTACTGCCTCAGGATTGTTAAATTCAGGTGTAAATACTACTTCTCCAATCAAATCAGGCACCCTACCGCTTTGACGAGGGATGCCAAATTTTTCACGAAAATCTGTATGTATATAAGCTATCGGTTTAATTTCCATAATTAAATTTCCTGTTACTCAATT
>JAZNWB010000045.1:0-3570 GCA_045593125.1 Congzhengia sp.
AAGCTCATAATTATTTCCTTTCTGTTTTATGAAACGGTTAAATGAAGATTATTTATCTTCAGTCTTTTTTGTTGTTTTTTTAGCTGCAGTTGTTGTCTTCTTTGCCGCAGGCTTGTTTTCTGCTGTATCAGTTGCCTTGGTTGTTGTAGACTTCTTTGTTGTCGTCTTCTTAGGTGCTTCTTCTGTTGTTTCTTTCTTAGCAGTTGTTTTCTTCTCAGCCTTTACCCATGTTGTATTTTCTACTAAGAAGTCCATAGCCTTCTGAATCTTAATGTCGGACTTTAAAGACTCGATGTCTTCGTCACGCATAAACTTTTTAACTTCTTCGAGCTTCATGTTGTATGCGTCAGCCATCTTTGTTAACTGCTCGTCAACTTCAGCTTCTGCAACTTCTAAGTTTTCAAGCTTTGCAATTTCTTCTAAAGCTAATGTGCCCTTAACCTGAAGTTCAGCATTGGGGCGAATCTGTTCTTTGAAAGCATCAACTGTTGTGCCCATGTAACCTAAGTACTGCTCGAATGAGATGCCCTGCTGAGCCATTCTTGCATTGTTTTCACGGATTGTGTTTTCAATACGTGAATCAACCATACATTCAGGAACTTCAACTTCCATCTTTTCAATTACAGCGTCAATTGCTGCATTTTCTTTTTCCTGCTTAGCACGAGCATCTGCTGATTCCTGAAGCTTTTTCTTGATGTCTTTTTTGAGCTCTGCCAATGTATCAAATTCACTTACGTCTTTTGCAAATTCATCATCTAAAGCAGGTAATTCTTTTACAAAGATAGAGTTAACCTTTGTTTTGAATGTTGCAGGCTTACCCTTTAATTCTTCAGCGTGATAATCTTCGGGGAATGTAACTTCTACGTCAAATTCCTCACCGATTGCTTTACCTACAATCTGTTCTTCAAAACCGGGAATAAAGCTTCCGCTGCCAATTGTTAAATCGTAGTTTTCGCCCTTTCCACCGGGGAATGCCTTACCGTCTACAAAACCTTCAAAATTGATGTTAGCAATATCGCCTTTTTTAACCTTGCGATCTTCTACTGCAACCTGTCTTGCATTTCTTTCCTGACGGCGAGAAAGCTCTTCGTTAACTTCCTTTGCACTTACAGTATGGTCAACTTCATCTAATTTTAAACCTTTATATTTGCCAAGTTTAACCTCAGGCTTAACTGTAACTGTGCCCTTGATTACTAAATCCTTGTCTTTACCAATATCAGCAATGTCTATTTTGGGCATATCAACGGGGTCAATACCCATTTCTTTTACTGCTGCTTCATAAGCATCAGGTAAAAGAGCGTCTACTGCTTCTTCATAGAATACGCCTTCACCGTATGTTTTTTCGATTAATTTTCTGGGTGCTTTACCCTTTCTGAATCCGGGAACGGTAATTTTCTTTACATTCTTTCTGAACGCTGCGTCTACCGCTTGAGCGAATTCCTCTTTTGATACTGTAATAGTAAATTCAACAGTATTTTTTTCTTTGTTGTCTAATTTTGCTGCCAAGATTTTGTCCTCCCTGTTTAAAACTTCTCGTCATAGTATTATAGCACAACATATCCATATTTTTCAAGTGTTATTTTCATTTTATTAACGGATTTTTAAGTTTTTAGAATATTTACTCAAAAAAACATAAAAATAAGTACAGGGAGGTGTCAATATGTACAATTTTTTGACCAAAAAAACAGCACGACTTTTATCGATCACCGCCATCATATTCTTTATTCTTTGCGGTATATGGGTAAATTATGTCTTATACGGCGGAGGTAACGCTGCAGTTTCTGCTTTCATGGTCTGATTCATTATATTCATTTTTTACAAAGGAGTGTGCTATGACTAATAAAGAATACCAAAAATATGTAGACAAAATGACTCCAAATTCGCCTATTTTAAAAGATGTGCTTTTAGCCTTTCTCTTCGGCGGTTTAATATGCACAATAGGGCAGGCATTTTTTAATCTGTATGATTATATAGGTTTTTCCAAAGACCATACCTCAATGCTCACCTCGTCTACCATGGTTTTTCTGGGTGCTTTTCTAACAGGCCTCGGGATATATGACAACCTTGCAAAATATGCAGGTGCAGGTACTATTGTGCCAATAACGGGATTTGCCAATGCCGTTGCATCCCCAGCTATTGAGTTCAAATCAGAAGGTATGGTTTTAGGACTTGCAGTAAAAATGTTTACTGTTGCAGGGCCAGTATTGGTTTACGGCATAACCTCAGGGTTTGTAGCAGGAATAATTTATTATGTACTCTCATTCTTTTAAAGAACTCCTTTGTTATGACAAAGGAGTTCTTTCTATTCTTTCGATAACAGCACCAAGGTTTTGAAGTTTTACATCAAGATTTTCGTACCCGCGGTCTATGTGGCGGATGTCGTAAACTTGCGTTTCCCCTTTGGCGGCAAGTCCCGCTAAAACGAGTGCTGCACCCGCCCTAAGGTCAGATGCAGAAACCTTAGCACCCGACAACGAACGTTTTCCTTCCACAATGGCACAATGACCTTCCACCTTAATCTGTGCTCCCATACGGCACAACTCTCCCACATGCATAAAACGATTTTCAAATATAGTTTCTGTTACAATACCCGTTCCTTTTGACAAGGTAAGCAGCGACATCATTTGTGCCTGCATATCAGTAGGAAATCCCGGGAACGGCAAGGTTTTTACATCCTTTGCACTGCAGGGCTTTTGTGCACATACACGAATACTGTTTGCATTTATTTCGATATCTGCACCCATCTCCAAAAGCTTTGCAGTTAGTGGTTTTACATGTTCGGGGATAATATCTTTTATAACTATATCGCCCGTGGTGATGGCAGACGCTATCATGAATGTTCCCGCCTCAATTCTGTCGGGCATGATGGAATATTTTACTCCTTTGAATTTTTCAACTCCCTGAATGGTTATTGTATCAGTTCCCGCTCCTGAAATTTTGGCACCCATTTTATTTAAAAAATTTGCAAGGTCTGCAATCTCAGGTTCTGCAGCTGCATTTTCTATAGTTGTTTTTCCACGTGCTGCCACTGCTGCCATTAAAATATTTTCCGTCGCACCAACACTGGGGAAGTCAAGATAAATTTTTGCACCCGTTAGTTCATCACATTTTACCTCAACAAAACCCGAACCCTTTGTAATCGTAGCACCCAAAGCCGCAAAGCCTTTTAAATGCAAATCTACAGGTCTTGCTCCAATTGGACAACCTCCGGGAAGGGAAAGCCTTACCTTTTTCATGCGTGCAAGCATAGGCCCCATCACCAAAAATGAACCTCTTAATTTACAGGTCAAATCATAGGGTGCTATTGTGTGATAAATTTTTTCGGTATCAATAGTTATTTCATTTTTATTTTTTGATGTACTGACCGCACCAAAACAGACTAAAATCTCACACATATTGGGAATATCCGTCAAACCGGGAACATTTTTTAATGTGGTTTTTCCTCCTGAAAGTATAGTTTCCGCCATTATGGGGAGTGCTGCATTTTTGCACCCTGAAACCGACACCTCGCCTCTCAAGCCATCACATTTTTTTATTATAAAAAAGTCTTTGTTTTCCATTTTTCTCTCC
>JAZNWB010000046.1:0-7225 GCA_045593125.1 Congzhengia sp.
GTGTTGATTAATACTGCCATAACCTTTTCATTCAGCATTTTCTCAAATTCATCAAAATTAATCTGAAAATCCTCTGTTCTCGGGGGAACTGTTTTTAAAACCGCCCCTGAATGGTTAATATACGGAATATACTCAGGGAAGAATGGAGCAAATGTAAGCACCTCATCGCCGGGTTCTGTAACAGTTCTTACTGCGTGAGCAATAGCACCTGCAGCACCTGATGTCATAAAGATATGACTCCCGCGATAACTCATACCGAAATGTCTGTTTAATGACGCAGCAATTTTTTCCTTAACCTCAGGAATGCCAAGGCTTGGGCTGTATCCGTGTAATTTTACAGGGTTTTCTTCTTTTAATAATTTTATAACATAATCAGTAAACTCCTGCGGAACAGGGATTGAGGGGTTGCCCAAGCTATAATCGAAAACGTTTTCGTAACCGATTTCCTTACCCCTTGCAGTTGCAAATTCCGACAACTCACGAATTACTGATTTTTTTGTAAGCATATCCTTGTATTTTTTTGCTAACATTTTTATTCCTCCACACTTATCATATCCATAAATCCATCTAATGTTAAGGTTTTAATACCTAAACTCTCGGCTTTAGCAAGTTTTGAACCTGCGTTTTCGCCAACTATTAAAAAATCGGTCTTTTTAGAAACAGAACCTATTGCTTCGCCGCCGTTTTTTTCTATTAACTCTACGATTTCATCACGGGAAATTCCGTCAAATTTACCTGTAACAACAAACTTTTTGCCTGAAAGTTCGCAACTCGCAAAAACTGTTTTTTCTGCTTTATCATTAACACCCAAATCTATAAGTCTTTGTATTAGTGCTCTGTTTTCCTCGTGGGCAAAAAAGTCTACAATATTATGTGCGGTTTTTTCTCCGATATCGGAAATTTCTGTCAATTCCTCAAAGGTTGCACTCATAATCGCATCCATCGTGGTAAAACGCTTGCAAATAGTTTTTGAAGATTTTAAACCATTCAAGTTAATTCCCATAGCATACAAAAGTCTGTATAGGTCACGTGATTTGCTTGCATCAATAGCGGAAAGGAGATTTTCTGCACTCTTGTCACCCATTTTATCTAAAGCTGCAATTTTTTCCTTTTCTAGGGTGTAGAGGTCAGCAGGGGATTTTATAAAACCTTCGTCCAAAAACTTTTCTAAAAGTGCAGGACCTAAGCCCTCAATATCCATAGCGTCCCTTGACACATAGTGCATAAGGCGTCTAAGTAACTGTGCAGGACAACTGTCCCCTGTGCAGCGATGAGCTGCCTCTCCTTCAATACGTACCACGGGAGCACCACATTCAGGACAAACCTCGGGCATATTAAATTCAGTTTCCTGCCCTGTTCTGTCTTTTGGTTCAATAGCTACAATTTCAGGAATAATGTCGCCTGCTTTTCTGACATATACACTGTCGCCGATTTTAATATCACGTTCACGTATAAAGTCGATGTTGTGAAGAGTGGTTTTAGAAATTACACTTCCCGCCACTCTCACAGGCTCAAGCAGTGCGTTAGGTGTGATTTTTCCTGTTCTTCCAACTTGTATAAATATATCAACTAACTTGGTTTTCTTAGTTTCGGGCGGGTACTTATAGGCAACTGCCCAACGGGGACACTTGGCGGTAGAACCTAGTTCCTCGCGAAGTGCCAGACTGTTTACCTTAATTACAGCACCGTCAATGTCAAAGGGCAAATCATCACGCTCTGAGCCAATGATTTCCACTTGACGAAAAGCATCTTCGATATTTTTAAAAACTTCGTTCTGCTGAACTGTCTTAAAGCCTAATTCTTTTAACAGTGCCAATCCTTCGTGGTGAGTGGAAAATCGGAGTCCTTCAGCACGTTGTATATTAAATATAAAAATGTCTAAGTTTCTTTCTCTTGCAATTGAAGAGTCTAACTGACGTAGAGAGCCTGCTGCAGCGTTTCTCGGGTTTGCAAAAAGAGACTGACCTTTTTGCTCACGTGCTGCGTTTAACTTGTCAAAAGTGAATTTTGACATAAACACCTCGCCGCGCACCTCAAGATATGGCACGGGACGTGTAAGCCTTAAAGGAATAGAATTTATGGTCTTTAAGTTTTCGGTTACGTCCTCACCTGTTATACCGTCACCACGTGTTGAACCACGGACAAAAAGTCCGTTTTCATATTCTAACGATACGGAAAGTCCGTCAATTTTGTATTCGGTTACATATTCTACATCGCCCACGCTATCTCTGACACGCTTGTCAAAGTCTAAAACCTCTTCTTTAGAAAAAGCGTCGTTTAAGCTTTGCATTGGGACAATATGTGTAACACTTTCAAATCCTTCTGCCACATTGCCTATAACACGGGTTGTGGGGGATGCGGGGTCACGGAACTGGGGGTATTTTTCTTCTAAGTCTTTTAACTCACGCAGCATCATATCGTACTTGTAATCTGAAATTTCAGGGTTGTCCAGAACGTAGTACTGATGAGAATGATATGTTAAAAGCTTGGTTAATTCTTCGATTCGTAATTTTGCTTGTTCCATATAAATACCCCTTTTTTAAATATCATTCCTATTATACCCCAATTTAATTAAAAAAGCAATAGAGTTATTTTTTGAAAAAGGTTGCGAAATTTATTTCATAATTTTGTATTTGGAGTAATATTTTAATTGATTTTTGATATTTTGTGTGTTATAATTATTCATATTTGCAAAATTGGAGACAAAAGGAGTTTGATTTAATAATGTTCAAAATGGATATTGTTGCATTTGCGTTATACTTTGTAGCAATGGTAGCTATAGGTATTGTATTTTTCTTTAAATCAAAAAGTGCAACTGAAAAGGACTATTTTCTTGGTGGCAGAACAATGGGACCGTGGGTAACTGCAATGAGTGCCCAGGCTTCTGATATGAGTGCATGGTTGCTGATGGGTTTACCAGGCAGTATCTTAGCATTTGGCTTCGGTCAGGCGTGGATTGGTATCGGTCTTGCAATCGGTACTGCGGCTAACTGGATTTTGGTTGCAAAAAGACTTCGTAAGTTTTCTAAGGCATCGGGGGATGCTATTACACTTCCTCAGTATCTCTCAAATCGTTTTGTTTCAAAAAGTCATACAGTAAGTATTATTTGTGCGGTAGTGTTTTTAGTATGCTTTACAATTTATGTTGCATCAGCGTTTGTTGCAGGTGCAGACGTATTTACAACACTTATTCCTGAACTTGACAAATCTGCTGCAATGATTATTTTTGCAATAATTGTTGTAGCATACACCTTCCTTGGTGGCTTTAAGGCAGTTTGCTGGACAGACTTTTTCCAAGGACTTTTGATGCTTGGTGCATTGTTGATTGTGCCTGTTGTTGTTGGTTTTACAAGAGAGCTTGAGCCTGCGGCATTAACTACAATTTATCAAGGACCTAACGGCGAGGAATTCGAGTTTGTAGCAAACTTCTTTAATGCGAGCTGGAAAGATATTTTATCAGGTCTTGGCTGGGGTCTTGGTTACTTCGGTATGCCTCATATCATCGTAAGATTTATGGCTATCGAAAAGCCCTCTATGGTCAAAAAATCAGCTACAGTTGCTATTATCTGGGTAGTGTTATCACTTGCAGCTACAATTGTAATTGCATACCTTGGCAGAATGTTTGTATATTCAAACGGAACTGACCTTTCAGAAGTATTACTTGCAAACGGTCAGCAGTCATTAATCTTTGTAGAGCTTGCTCGTGACGTTTTCCCTGCATTTATCGCAGGTTTACTCTTAGCTGCAATAATTGCAGCATCAATGTCAACAGCGGACTCCCAGCTCTTGGTTGCGGCATCTTCATTTGCAAGTGACTTATATAAACCAATCATTCGTAAAAATGCTTCAAATAAAGAAATGCTCTGGGTGAGTCGTTTAATCGTTCTGGTTATTTCGGTTGTTGCTTACTTCATTGCAAGCAGTGAGGGCGATGCGGCTCAGGCCATCATGAACCTTGTTTCAAATGCATGGGGTATCTTCGGTGCAGCATTTGGTCCTGCGGTGTTGCTGTCACTCTTCTGGAAACGCTTTACATACAAGGGTGCAGTTGCAGGTATTGTGGTTGGTGCTGTAGTTGATATGGCATGGCTTTGGTTACCTGTTGCAGGAGGCAGCACATTAACCGCAATCACAGGTATCTATGAAATCATTCCCGGATTTATTCTCGGTGCAATTGCTGCAGTAGTTGTAACACTGATTGATAAAAAACCCTCAGCAGAGGTTGAAGCAATCTTTGAACGTGCTACAGATAATTCAATTGACGATTAATTGTATTAAAACATCAGCGGGGTTAAGACCGCTGATGTTTTTTTGTATCTGTAATTGATTTTGTTTCATTAATGTGGTAAAATAACTACAAATATTTAAATTGTTCAGGGATTTTATAAATATTTATGTGAATATATGCAGAAGGGAAAGAGCAAAAATGATTCATTCTATTTTAATTATTGGTCAATCAAATATGGCAGGTCGGGGTTTTAAAGATGAAGTGACTCCTATTGTTAATGATAAACTTTATGTCTTAAGAAACGGACGTTGGCGTGAAATGTATGTTCCCGTGAATCCTGATCGTGTAATGTCAGGCATTAGTCTTGTGGAGAGCTTTGCAGATATGTATGCAAAGGATCATAATGTTGATGTAGGTATTATTCCGTGTGCTGATGGTGGTACAAATATTGACCAGTGGACAGTAGGGGGACTTTTGTTTGACCATGCCTGCTATATGGCAGAGCTTGCCTCCCGTACTTCTACTATTGCTGCTGTATTATGGCATCAGGGAGAGTCGGATTGTGAATCGGAACGCTATCCCGTATATGAAGAAAAACTGTCAGTTATATTTAATGCATTTCGTGAGAAATTAAACCTGCATGACGTACCATTTTTGGTAGGCGGACTTGGAGAATTTTTGGCACAATATTATGGAGATAATAATTATCTTCACGTCAATAATGCATTAAAGCATTACGCTGATGAAAACAACATGACAGGCTTTGTATCGGCGGAAGGGCTGGGAGGAAATCCAGATAATTTGCATTTTTCTGCAGAAGCACTTCGCGAGTTCGGTAAAAGATATTATTGTGAATTTTTGAAATTGGAAGATAAGAGCAAAGTGTTTGAAGAAAAGGTAAGTCCTGATGCAGCAATTAAGACGGAAATAGAAAATCTTTAATATTTTCGGTCTGATATGGCTTTGGAATAATCCTGAAAATTGACGGAGGAAACACCAAATGAGAAAGAAGCGTATTATAATTATTATCGCAATTATCATTTTGATATTAATTACAATGCTTGGAATTTATAAATTCACGCCTTTAAATCAGATGATAAGAGAGTTTTTAGGACTTCCTCGGTCTGTATTTTATGTTAACAATATTCCGGTCAATAATCCCGGCGTGATTGATTACATCAAAGACGACGTGCGTGAGGTGCAGATAAATAAAGAAAGAACCTACCTGATAAACCACTCAAGAGGTTTTGCTATAGGGTTTCCTCATGATGCAGAGTATGATTTTTCTGCAGCACAGGAGTATATTTCTGTTAAGTGCAGTGCTTTTTCGGCTGTGATTTCCAAGGAATGGACAACATACGGACCCGGAGCAGAGGAAAGTAAGAAGTATGTAACTGAGGTTCTTCATAAGTATATGCTTGATGAAAAATATATGAAAGAGAACAAAATTACGATACACAAAAACGATTATGAAGAAATCGCAGGATATCCCATGCAGATTTTGGCTCTTTCAAGGGAGCCCCATGCGGGCAGTGGAGTAAAAGATAATACTTATGTTTACGGTTATATTTTCAGGGATGATGTCATCCTTTACAGAGTGATGTTCAAAGCTCCTGAATATTCTGAGGAGTTAATGCGGGAGGTCTACAATACGTTGGAATCCTTCAGTGAAAACGTTGTAACAAAGGGTGTTTCTAATACCTTTACTGATTTTTACCCTGTTGAAAATGAAAACTGGAACGAAGAGACAAAAGCACTGTATAAAGAGCTGAAAGAGACAAAAACCTGCAAATGGGGTATCTTTACACCTTGGGCAGTTATAAATAACGACTTTACAAATATACGCAAATTAGAAGAAAAAGCCGGGGTGAAATTTGAGGGCGTCCTGGAGTACATCTACCATACAGAAAAAGTTCCTGTAGAGGGAATGAAAACTGCATATAACGAGGGAAAAATCATAGAACTGACTCTGCAGACATCAACTGTTATGAACGAAGATTTAGACGGACACAACCCTATGTTTGATGTGTTAGACGGTAAGCACGATGATAAATTGAGGAAAATCGCTCAGGATATAAGAGATTTTTCACACCCTGTATTGTTCAGACTAAACAACGAAATGAACTCAGACTGGACAAGCTACAGTGCATCTACCTGTCTTACTGACCCTGATATCTTTGTTCAGGTGTGGAGAAGAATATATAACATATTTGAAGAAGAGGGAGTAGACAATACCATATGGATATTTAATCCCAACGATGAAAACTTCCCGCCAAATGGTTACAATTCATCACTTGCATATTATCCCGGTAACGGTTATGTACATCTTTTTGGAGTGACAGGCTATAATACAGGCACATATTACGCCGAGGCTCACGGCGAAAGATGGAGAACATTCGATGAAATCTATTCAAATATTACCCAAAAGAGCATAGGGGACTACGGCAATTTCCCGTGGGTAATTACCGAGTTTGCCTCAAGCTCTGTGGGTGGGGATAAGGTTCAGTGGATTAATGATATGTTCCGGGATTTAGAAAAATTCCCCAACATCAAGATGGCATTTTGGTTTAACAGTGCGGACTATGATGAGGCTTATGGAAAGAATGAGGTACCTGCAAGACCCTATTGGTTTGATGAAACACCTGAAACCACAAAAGCCTTTGCAAATGGTATAAAGAATAATTAATATATTTAAAATGCATAACTGTGTAAAATTGCACAGTTGTGCATTTTTCTACTTTTTGTAAATTTTTTGTGTGTTTTTTGTATAAAATTCTTGCAATTATTTATAAAGTCTGCTATAATTGTAACATAAATGTAATTATGTGAAAGTATGTGTACTTTTAAAAGAAGGAAAAGGTGTGTGTTATGAAGAGAAATTTATCATTACTGTTGGTTATAGCGATGCTGCTTACGGTATTTATGCCTGTAGGTACAGTTTCTGCGGCTACTGTAGACCAGTCAAATCCTGCTCATTTGGTTGTGGATTTTGAAAAT
>JAZNWB010000047.1:0-3578 GCA_045593125.1 Congzhengia sp.
TCAATACTTTTATTTTCACAGGTTCCTACAATGGTGGCTTATGCTTATCAGGCAAAATGTCACTACTTTGATAACAAGAGTCTTATCATTCACAATCCCAGACCTGATTTATCAACAGCAGAAAATCTTTTGCACATGATAAGACCTGACAATAGCTTTACTGATTTAGAGGCAAAGGTTTTAGATCTTGCACTAATTTTACATGCAGAGCATGGTGGCGGTAACAACTCAACATTTACAACACGAGTTGTATCTTCTTCTGATACGGACACTTATTCTGCGATTTCTGCGGCCATAGGTTCATTGAAGGGACCTAAGCATGGTGGCGCTAATGCTAAGGTTGTTGGCATGGTGGAAGATTTTAAACAAAATCTCACAGATATTACGGACAAAGACCAGGTTGCACGCCATATTGAAAAAGTGTTTAACAGAGAGACGTTCGACAAGAGTGGTCTTGTTTATGGTATGGGACACGCACTTTATACAAAGTCTGACCCGAGAGCAGTAGCCTTAAAGCGTAAGGCAGAAGAGCTTGCTTATGCTACGGGAAATATGGATGAATTTAAACTTTATAATTTGATTGAGGAACTCACACCTGAGATTTTTACAAGCAGAAAGGGCAGAAGCTACATTTGTGCAAATGTTGATCTTTATTCTGGCTTTGTTTATAAGTGTCTTAACATCCCCACAGAGCTTTACACACCGCTTTTTGCAATAGCACGTATGGCGGGATGGTGTGCTCACAGAATTGAAGAAGTAGTATACGACGGTAAAATCATCCGTCCTGCATATAAGCATGTTTGCAAAAACGGAATATATGTTCCTATGAACGAAAGATAGTAGAGTGATAGCAAAAAATAGAAAGGGTGGCACTAATGGAATTTAAAATACATTCGGATTATAAACCCTGCGGTGACCAGCCAGAGGCAATAAAACGCCTTGCAGAAGGAGTAATAAGAGGGGATAAGGAACAGACGTTACTTGGTGTTACAGGCTCGGGTAAAACCTTTACCATAGCCAATGTTATTGAAAAGGTACAAAAGCCTACTCTTGTGCTTGCTCACAATAAAACTCTTGCGGCGCAGTTGTGCAGTGAGTTTAAAGCGTTTTTCCCTAAAAATGCTGTTGAATTTTTTGTTAGCTACTATGACTATTATCAGCCTGAGGCGTATATACCCAATACTGATACTTACATCGAAAAAGACTCATCAGTAAATGAAGAAATAGACAAACTTCGTCACAGTGCCACAGCAGCACTTTTTGAGCGACGTGATGTAATTATAGTTGCCAGTGTGTCCTGTATTTACGGACTTGGTGACCCTATTGACTACAATGAGCTTGTAATATCTTTACGCCCGGGTATGGAGCGTGACCGTGATGAAATTTTAAAAAAGCTTGTTGAAATCCAGTACGAAAGAAATGATATAAATTTTGTCCGTGGAAAGTTCCGTGTCCGTGGAGATGTTTTAGAGGTTTTTCCTGCGGAGAGCAGTGATACAGCTATACGAATTGAATTTTTCGGTGATGAAATTGACAGAATCTCTGAGATTGATGTTGTGACGGGTGAGATTAAAGGAACTAGAAATCATATTGCAATTTACCCCGCATCTCACTATGTAACAACCAAAGAAAAAATGGAAAGAGCCATTTCAACAATAGAAGATGAAATGTATGAGCGTATCAAATATTTTAAGGAAAACGACCAGCTCCTGGAGGCTCAGCGGATTGAACAGAGAACAAGCTACGATATAGAAATGATGCGTGAAATTGGATTTTGTCAGGGTATAGAAAACTATTCAAGACACATAAGCGGACGAGAACCCGGTTCTGCACCCTTTACGCTTTTGGATTATATGCCTGATGATTTTCTGCTTGTGGTGGACGAATCGCACGTAACAGTACCTCAGGTAAGAGGAATGTACAATGGTGATAGAGCAAGAAAAAATTCTCTTGTAGATTTTGGCTTCAGGTTGCCCTCGGCGTACGATAACAGACCGCTGAACTTCTCGGAATTTGAAGACAAGCTCAATCAGGTAATCTATGTAAGTGCAACACCGGCAGACTACGAGCGGGAGCGTTCAACACAGATAGCTGAGCAGATTATACGTCCCACGGGACTTTTAGACCCCGAAATCGTAGTAAGACCTGTCAAGGGTCAGGTAGATGATTTGGTTGGGGAAATCAATGCAGAGGTTGAAAAGGGAAATCGTGTTTTAGTTACAACTCTTACTAAAAAAATGGCAGAGGATTTAACAGACTACCTGCGCGAACTAGATATAAAAGTAAAATACCTGCATTCAGAGGTAAAGACTATTGAGCGAATGGAAATCGTAAAGGACCTGCGGGAAGGATTATTTGACGTATTAGTCGGTATAAACCTGCTTCGTGAAGGACTGGATATTCCTGAAGTTTCGTTGGTGGCAATATTAGATGCCGACAAAGAAGGGTTCTTACGTTCTGAAACATCGCTCATACAGACAGTGGGCAGAGCTGCACGAAATGCTGACGGCAGAGTAATAATGTATGCAGACAACATTACAGGCTCTATGGAGCGGGCAATAACAGAAACAAACCGCCGTCGCGAAAAGCAAAAGACGTATAACGAAGAACATGGAATTACACCTCAAAGTATCAGAAAAAATATCCGTGAGGTTATTTCACCCATGGGAGAAGCACCAGATGAGAGCATCCGTGATGTTAAGCTTTCAAAGGGTATGGATATTAACCTGCAGATAGAAATTCTGACAGAACAGATGAAGTTGGCAGCAGAAGAATTAAGATTTGAAGATGCAGCCTCAATTCGTGACAGAATCAAAAAACTGCAGAAACAAAACACATAATGGAGTTGCCTATGAAAAACAAGTCAGCAAGAGTTTTAGCTTATATTCTCTACGCAATAGCAATCATTTTGGTTATACTGTTTGTAGCGGCAACCATAATCGGATATTATAGAATCAGGAAACTGATGCAATATCCACTTGTGGAGGTTATACCGTTTTCGTTATTTGTTAAAATATTTGCTGTAAGACTATTGATACCTGCAATTCTATGTGCAGTTTCAGGATATGTATTACAGAGAATAAATATAAAAAAGCAGTAGCACAGCTACTGCTTTTTTATATTACCAACCCTCCATTTGGGGATAATATCTGACCTGTAGTAAATGACGAATATTCATCATCTGCTAAAAAGAAAATTGCTTTTGCGATATCTTCAGCTTTTCCGATTTTACCTAGAGGTGTTTCTTCTATTATGCCATGTATATCATCATCACTTAAATTATTATTCATTTCTGTATCAATTAATCCCGGAGCGACGCAATTTACACGGATGTTTGAGGGTGCTAACTCCTGTGCTAATGCCTTTGTAAGTCCGATTACTGCAGATTTTGATGCAGAGTATGCCACCTCACATGAAGCACCCGAGATTCCCCACATGGAGGATACGTTTACAACAGAGCCTGATTTTCGGTTTATCATTTGGGGAAGCACACAGGATAAAACATTATATATACCGTCGACATTTACGGAAAACATTTTGTGCCACTCCTCAGGCGTCGTGTCTGTAAATAGTTTTTG
>JAZNWB010000048.1:0-18170 GCA_045593125.1 Congzhengia sp.
CTATCTTATGCTTTTGGGAATGGGATTTATTGCGGTGGTTTCTGAGTGGGACAAAATTTTTGCACCTGTCCATAAAAAGATTTTATATACGTTCACATTCCCGTTCTTTATGTTTTCGTATATTCCCATTACCTTTGTGGCACTTTTTTCAAAGGATGTGGGCTGGAAACCGATAACGCATGACCAGGTCAAAACTTTAGACGATGTGCGGTAAAAGCTTTAAAAAGCAGCACATAACCGTTCAAAACAAAATTTTATTATTGATGAACTAATAAAGGAACTCTTTACAGAGTTCCTTTTATTTTATGCCTTTGATTATGAAAGACCAGACCTCTTTTTTACAATAAAAAAAGCACCCAAGGTATTCCTTGGGTGCCAGTAACACACATTTTACTACATTCTCAATGTTTAATTAAAGAATTTCGTATTTCTTGTTTTTGTTACTTGCGTAAGCCGCTTCGATTACTTTCTGTGAAGCAATTGCGTCAGCAGCTGTAATTGCAACTTCCGCTTCGCCTGCAACGGCACGGCCGAAGCTTTCAATTTCTTTTGTATACATGTTGCCGAACTCGACATCTACTGCTAAAGGTGTAACTTCACCTCTGTCCTGGTTAGCGTCATAGCCTAAACCATCATCGGTACAGAGAACTTCAATTTCGCCGCCTTCTACCTGTGAGATTGTGCCCTGAGCAAAGATACTGCCCTTTGTACCGTAGAACTCAATCTTACATTTTGCAGCAGCATCGGGAATATTGAAGTTAGCATCAACGTATGCAACAGCACCGTTAGATAATCTCATAATAACGCCGCCGGCATCTTCAACACTGTACTTAAATACCTGATTACCACAGATACCTGCAGCCTCAACTACCTCAAGACCTGTGATATAACGGATAAGGTCAACACAGTGTACGCCCATATCCATCATAGCGCCGCCACCGGATAATTTCATATCCTGTCTCCAGCAGTTTTCCATTTCGGGATACCAGCATGTAAGCTGAGCACGTGCTGATACGATTTCACCGATTTTGCCGCTTGATACGATTTCCTTCATAGCCTGATGGTATGAATGGAATCTCATCATAAAGCCAACGCCCATTTTTACTCCCTTTGCCTCGCAGTAAGCTGCAATTTCTTCAGCTTCAGCTGCGGTCAAGCCAACGGGCTTTTCGATTAAGATGTCTTTTCCTGCATCTGCTGCAGCCATTGCCTGTTCTTTGTGACAGAAAACGGGAGAAGCGATGTATACTGCCTGAATTTCATCAATAGCTAAAACATCTTCCATTTTGTCAAACGCATACTTTGCGTTGTATTTTTCTTTGCACGCGTCAGCAGCAGCTTTGTTTGCGTCCATAACAGCAATTAACTCTGCATTGTCTGCTAACATCATACCGGGTAATGTTCTTCTGTCAGCGATACCGCCGCAGCCGATTACGCCCCATTTGATTTTCATAGGATTTACCTCGCTTTTTTGTTTAGTTGGGGCATAACGGAAACCGCTATGCCCCGAAAACTTATAATTTAATTATCTGCCTTCTTGCATTTCCTTAACTGATTCTAACACTGCATCAGCCATATATTCGATCTGTTCCTGTGAAAGACCATATAAGGGAAGGTGTGTATATCTCTTGTAGAAGATTTCTTCACAGTTAGGACAAGTTTTAGCGATTTCATCTGAATCGTAACCCATATCCTGAACAACCTTAAATCTGTACAGAGGACCGAAGTGAGCAATCTGTGTAACGCCCTTTTCAGTGAGCTTCTGTTTTAATACCTGAATGTCGCCACCAGCTTTAGCGGGGTCAATCTGTAACATATACATGTGATATGTAGGTTTGATATCGTCAGTGTCTAAAAGCTGAGGAACGATAGCGTCGTTTTCTTCAAATCTCTTTGTTAAGTATTCAGCAGCTTCACGGCGAACGCGGATAATTTCTTCGTTACGAGCAACCTGAAGTGCTAAACCTAAGCCCTGGATTTCTGTTGTTGATGAGTTACCAGCCATGAAGGGCTTTTCTTTACCCGGAATGGGAGTGATGTTGTAGAGCCACTTTTCTATGGGGCAAGAGAAATCTAAGCCTAAGAAACGAGCTCTCTTCATGTCAGGACCGAAGCCGGGGATTGTTGTTGTCAAAATTCCGCCTTCGCCGAATGATGTGATGTTCTTAACTTCGTGCATAGAGAATCCTGCGAAATCGCCGATTGTACCGATTTTCTTGCCTTTGTACATAGCACCGAAAGCGTGAGCAGCGTCTTCTAATACTAAGATGTCGTGCTTTCTAGCTAATTCCATGATGGGGTCCATATCAACAGGGTAACCGCCAAGGTGAACGGGAACGATCATCTTTGTCTTGTCTGTGATTTTTCTTGCAACGTCAGCAGGGTCCATGTTACCTGTTCTGGGGTCTACGTCTGCAAATACTAACTTACAACCGATAGCTAAAGGATAAGCCATTGTAGCTACGAATGTGATAGCAGGAACGATAACTTCATCTCCTGCAGCAAGGTTTGCATATTTGTAAGCAATTTCAAAGCCTGCTGTTGCGTTTGTTACGAATGTAGAGGTATCTGTACCTAAGTATTCGTTACAAGCAGCTTCTGCTTTTTCTACCTGTGAGCCAAGTGAAAGCTTTCCGGGAGGTGTAGCAAGCTCGTCGAGCTTTTTAACCTGTTCCCAAACTGCTTCTAATGCAGCGTCGTATTCTTTGCCCTCGCCCTGCATTAAGAAACGGATAATTTCCATTAAGTCATGAACGTTGTAGTTTTCGCCTACAGCCGCCCACGGTACCTTTGTGGCACCAGTGTTGTACCTGAAGTCTGATGTCTGTTTTGCCATTTTCTTTTCCTCCTTAAAATTCCGGTTTATATTTTTGTATAAACTCTTCCCAATATATTTTACGTACTTCAATATCGCGGATTTTCAGCTTTGTGCAATAAGCTGAAAATCCCACATGACCGCCTACTATTGGTGTGGGGTCAATGAGTTCGGATACGAGCACGTCATCAACAACCATAAATGTATGCCCGTTGACAGAACCTGCTGTCATTCGGACCTCTGTACCAGGCTGATAATGGTACGCCGCCGTGGTGGAATACACACCCCTTTGATCGCCACCGTCTTTACTGCTATCCAAAATTTTTTCAATACCCGACTTGTCTTCGTACCAGCCGTTAAGACCACAAACGTAAGACTCACCTATATAGTCTCTGTTTTCGTTCCAGTGGGCACAAAAAACTGCATTTACATCTCGAGTAGCAGGTAAAACTGTTCCGATGGTGAAAGAGAACATCACATCGTCCTCATAGAGTTCCTTTGACATTAAGATGCCGCCGAAGTTTCCGGGCTCAGAGCCGATTAAGTAACCGTTCTCGTGCGTCCATTCGCCTGTCATTACGTCCCAGTAGTTTTGCCAGTCATCTGAGGGACTGTATTTAAAAATAACCGGAGATTTATCTGCTATTATCTTTTTGCCAAGTAATAAAATATCACGCATTTCGGGGTAAGTCCTCCATAAACATAAATTCAAATCCCGCTTCCTTCATAACCTTGCCCATTGTGAGGATTTTTTCTGCATAATCGGGCTGATATGCGTAGTAATCGGGGTAATAGTACTGTTCGTGATTACCGATACTCAGGTACTCCTGATGAGTGAATTTTTCAAGCTCATCAACTAAGATTTCACCGGGGATTAAGTTTAAAACAGCCTGGGCCGCTGCCATATAGCTCATGTTAAGCTCTTTGTCCCTGATTGTTGCTTGTTTGCCGATAATATTTAAATAGTCTTGTTCATCTACGTGGTTATATGAACAAAGAGCGTTGGCAATAGCTAAATCTCTTGTTACCTTCTGATAAACGCCTGATTCAGGTTTTTTGTTATGTAACAATCTGAAAGAGTGACCATAGGGCAATGACATCTGGTCCCCGTCCCAGTCGATTTTTTTGCCATAGGAGGCATAGGTTACGCGGATGCCATTGTCAGAAAGTGCCTTAACACCTTCTTTTGACATGGGAATCCAGTGGGTAACTACAGATTTTGCAAAAGATTTCTCCCCTGCAAAGCGGCAAACCTCGTTGTATATAAGCTTAAATACTCTGTCAACAAGACTGTAGTCCGCGTTGATAAAGGGGTAATCGGGCCATTCTTCCTTTGAGTGGAAGCCGAGCTTTAACCAGTCGGACGCCTCTTCAAATTCTGATTTATAAGCATCTGTCATATCGGCAAGAGAAAACTCGTCATCGCCGTACCAGAAATCTGTTTTATAAAATACGTTAAGCTGTGTTTTTACGCCGTATTCCTCATAGGCACGCTTCAACGTTGCCATATAGGGATTATCCCACATGGATGCAGGCCTCTCTCGTGTTAAATCACGAAATACCCAGATAACGTCATCGATAAAATACGTTGCTTTCTTGTTCATCACATTACACACCTCAAACAATTTATTTATTGCTTAAATAAATTGTATCATTATATATGTTAAAAGTCAATAGAAAATACCTTTGTATTGACTTTTTTTTGGTGATTTGTTAAAATGAATTATACAAATGAGACGAGGAGGGGAAATCGTGAACCAACAAGTAGGCAATGTTGCGTTAATGCAGAAAATGAACCGACTGAAAGTTTTGAATTTTGTTCGGAGAAATCCTGACGTTTCGCGCCCGAATATTTCTGCGGCAACAGGCTTGTCACTAGCGTCGATTACCAATGTAGCCTCTTATCTCCTCGATTTGGGACTTTTGATGGAAAGCGGAACGGAAAAAGTGGGCAGAGTGGGAAGAAAAAGCACACTTTTGCGGTTTTGTGCTGATGTCTACGACTTGATTTGCATATTCCTGACAGAGAAATACATAAACATTGCATATACAGATTTAGAAGGTAAACCTTTAGAAAAAATAAAGGTAGAAATTCAAGGACTTTTTCCTGAAGAGATATTAGACGAGGTCAGGGAAAGTGTATTAGCGTTGATAGAGTCACACGGCAGAGAACGGGTTTTAGGTATTGGTGTGGCAATTTCGGGTCTTGTTTTAGATGACAGCAGATTTGTATTTTCGTCAAGACACAAATGGAAGAGCTTTGATATAAAGAAGATGCTTGAGACGGACACAGGTATCCCTGTTTTTGTAGACAATGTGTCGGTGCTTAAGGCAGTTCATTATTTTTGTGCAAGGGGCTACGGCACGCACGATAATATGCTTTTTGTAGATATGGAAAACGGTATCGGTGCGGTACAGTTTTTTGAAGGGGCAATATCGAGAGCTACTATTGGTGAAATAGGCCACACAACCGTTGCAAACGACGGAGAACCGTGCTTTTGCGGAAACCGGGGCTGTCTTGAAGCAATGTGCTCGCCGCAAAGATTATTGAATCTCTATCAGGAAAAAACGGGAGTGGAGCTTGCAGATTTACGCGAACTTGATATGCTCTATAAAAAAGAAGATTTAAGTGCTGTTTACGCAGTGTCTGAGTGCGGAAAGTACTTAGGAATAGGCCTTGCAAACCTGGTAAATCTCTTTAATCCTGCAGTAATGGTAATAAATACAGGAGATTTTGAAGGATGCCCCTCGGTTTTAAAGGAAGCGGAGGCTGAACTTCATAAAAGGGCGTATATGTCACTCACCCAGAGACTTTCCATAAAGGTAATCTCAGGAACAGACGAAAACACGTTGTTGGGCACGGCGTTTAATCTGTGCGACAGACTTTTTGATATATCTTATCCCAAAAATATTGTGGAGTGAAAATTATGGAACATAATCTGACACAAAAGGAAATTCTACATATACTCTGCCTTATGGGAGAGAAAATTTTGCGTTGCGGCGGTGAGGCAAATCGTGCTGAGGATACCGTAAGCAGAATAGGCAAAGCATACGGTATGGATCAGGTACACGTTTTTGCCATTGCGTCATCAATTATTATAACTATTGAAGATGGGGATGAAGAAATTCTCACTCAGACAAGAAGAATTCAAAGGATATCAACAGACCTTGAAAAGCTCAATAAACTCAACGCTCTGTCAAGAGAAATCTGCCAAAATTGTCTTCCGTACGACGAGGTAATGGAAAAGATTGCAGAGATAGACCGTGGTAAGATTTATCCGCCCGTTGTAAAAATACTTGCTTATGCCATTATAAGCGGGTCATTTTCTGTGTTTTTCGGTGGAGGATGGAAAGAGGGGATTGTTGGATTTTTAGTAGGTGCAATACTTTACTTTGTCATAAGAATTCTTAATTATTTACAGGCACCACCATTTTTCACAAATGTGGGAGGTGCGGCAGCAACTGTTATCTTTATAAAGCTATTTACATTTTTATTCACAAATCTTGATGTTTCACCGACAACCATAGGTGTCTTAATGAACCTTGTACCCGGCGTTCTGCTTACCAACTGTATCCGTGACTTTGTTGCCACGGATTACTCTGCAGGTACAGCAAAAATTATGGAAACGCTCCTCGTAGCTGCGGCGGTAGCTCTAGGTGTGGGCGTATCAATTTTGTGGAGGTAGGGGTATGTTTGAAAATTTCTTTTTACCTGTAATTTCAGCTACATTGGCCACTTTTGGATTTTCTGTGGTTTTTAATATAAGGGGAAAAAACTTAATCATAGCAACTTTGTGTGGAACCTTTAGTTGGATGACATATCTTATATGTGACCATTTTTCAAATTCTGTTATGATGCCCTACTTTGTGTGTGGAGTGTCTATTGCACTCTATTCGGAGACTGCAGCATACATTTTTCACTCACCAGCAACGGTATTTTTAATTCCGGGATTTATTCCGGCAGTGCCTGGGGGTCCGGTTTATCGGGCAATGGAGGCGTGCCTTTCGGGCGACATCTCGGGCTTTGCAGAAGGTCTGGTAAACACCTTAAAAATAGGAGGAGCAATAGCGTTAGGATTGATTTTAATGTCGTCGTTTTTCAGACTTTTTAGAGGAGCATTGCAAAAAATAATACAAAAAAAAAAAGAGGCCTAAGCCTCTTTTTTATTTTGTATATAGTTCCAACTGTCTCTGCACATTTCGTCTAACCCATATTCTGCTTTCCAGCCAAGCTCAGTATAGGCTTTTTGTGGGTCGGCGTAGCAAACTGCCACATCACCAGGACGGCGGTCGACTACTTTGTAGTTAACTTTTACCCCTGTTTCTTTTTCAAAGGTTTTTACCAGATCAAGTACACTATAACCATTTCCTGTACCTAAGTTGTAGGCTTCTACACCTGTTGTTTCAAGAACTTTGTTTAAAGCCTTAATATGCCCCTTTGATAAATCTACAACGTGGATGTAATCTCTTACTCCCGAACCGTCGTGGGTGGGATAATCACTTCCGAAAACGGATAACACTTCAAGCTCACCTGATGCAACCTTTACTATATAAGGCATTAAGTTGTTGGGAATGCCGTTAGGCTCCTCGCCAATCAGACCGCTTTTGTGAGCACCGATAGGGTTAAAGTAACGAAGTAAGGAAATACTCCATTCTGAATCTGAAACGTAAACATCACGCAGAATGCTTTCTATCATCAGCTTTGTGTTTCCGTAGGGATTTGTAGCAGAAAGAGGAAAATCCTCACGAATCGGTACAGTTTCTGGATTGCCGTAAACAGTTGCAGAAGAAGAAAATACAATTTTTTTGACATTTGCCTGTTTCATGGCATCTAAAAGCACCAATGTTCCTGTTATATTGTTGTGATAGTAGCGGATGGGATGAGATACTGATTCGCCCACTGCCTTTAATCCTGCAAAGTGGATTACTGCATCAATCTTGTGTTCAGCAAAAATTCTATCCATTGCTTCTCTATCTAAAATATTCGCCTCATAAAATGTAAAATCCTTGCCTGTGATTTTCTTGATATTGTCAAGAGTTTCGGGTTTTGAATTTATGAAATTATCACATACTACAATTTCGTAGTTTTCGTTCAATAACTCTACGCAGGTGTGACTTCCGATAAAGCCTGCACCGCCTGTTACTAAAATTGCCATAGCGACCTCCTGTTAATAGTGTATGTAAATGGTCTGTGTTTCGCCAAACCACTCTACTTGGCACCTTAAGGCTTGTGCCACGCTTCGTACAGGTATCATGGTAATTCCGTCAACCAGCTCGGGAGCGGCACTGAGTATTGAGGCAATACCATTGACAAAGGCAATTTTACTGCCGATTGTTACGGAAATTTTGTTGCTGTTATATGATATAGATATACGCTGAGTGTCTTCATTCCATTCGATTTTTCCGCCAAGGTATTCTACGGTATCGCGTAGGGGAACCATTGTTACGCCGTTGATGAGGGCGGGCGATGCAGCAAGCAACTTTGCGTTGGCGGCTTTTGCAGCATACACACTGCCTATTTTCATAGACATTGTTCCTACCTGAGGAATTTGGGGAGTAATCTCACCTGATGATAGCATTTCCTCATGAGAAATGGTATCTCCCGCAGGGCTTGCAGGTGTAACCGCAGGAGTTGTGTCGGGTGTAGGCTTGGGGTCTTGAGCCCCTGGATTGGATATTTCGGGTATGTCGGAATCAAGAGTCATATACCCGTAGGTAAATCCATCTAAAGAATAAGGTGCAACGCCGTTTCTGTACTCACCGCAGTCGGCAAACACAGGCGACACTACTTCTCTGCCATTTTCGTCAATATATCCCCACAGACCGTCAGAGAATACTCTTGCATATCCGTCTGTGAATGTGTAGCAGTACTCGTAATTTGTCTTTATAACCCATTTTCCTGTTACGTTTATATATCCGCTTACATCACCCTGCTTTACAGGGTAGCGTCCCTGTGAATCAGGTGTGCCGATGTGGTCAAATGTAAAATCTGTTACTTTTTTTCCGTCTTTATTGATAAGACCGTAGCCTGTAGATGTTTTGCAAACGGCATAACCTTTGTAAAAGTCTCCTGCGTGAAGATATGTAGGAGAAACAACGTATGAGCCGTAGGTGGAAATATATCCCCATTTGCCGTTTTTGCAAACTGCAGCTAAACCTTCTGAAAAATCAAGGGCAAAATCAAACTGCGGAGCAATAATCTGACTACCTTGTGTATCGCAATAGCCGTAAAGACCATCAGATACACCGCATATAGCACCGCCTGATACATCAAAGGAATATTCAAAAGGAGTATTAAACACAACTTCTCCGCTCTTGTCGATGTACGCGTGGACGTTATTTGAAAGAACAACGTGAGCAAATCCTTCGGAAAAATCATATGCTTTTGCAAACTGATAGGGAATAACTGTTGTGCCGTTGGGGGAGATATATCCCCAGATGCCGCCTGATTGTGCAGGGATTAAATCCCCTGACACTGTACCCAAAGCGTCCCAGCGGTACTCGGTAATGGGATTTCCGTTGTTGTCTACGAGTGCCCACTTGGAGTTTTTGGAGGCCTTACCCACAGAGCTGTACAGAGTGTCCAGCATATTGTGGTCAGCATCAGTAACCACTGTATAACCGGCAAAAGCGGTGTTTATAAAAACAGAACTTATAGCAAACGCTAAAAGCAAGGATGAAATTCTTTTCATTTTTTTAGCCTTTCTGCCGACAGGCATAAATTTACGTATACATTTTACACTATTTTGTCTAAAAATTCAATAAAATATCAAAAAAAACTATGATTTTTGAAAAAATAGTGTTATAATTACAATGAGATAGTTTGGGAGGTGGAAGAAATGGCAAAAATTGTAAAGATAGAATCCTGCAACGATTACGATAATTTGAATGATGCAGCGAAAGCTTTGACAAATGGTGAATTAGTGGCATTTCCCACCGAAACAGTTTATGGTCTTGGGGCAAACGCATTAGATACTCAGGCAGTAAACAAAATTTTTATTGCAAAGGGCAGACCTCAGGATAATCCTTTGATAGTGCATATTGCAGATAAAGAAAAAATCTATGAGCTGGTATGTGATGTGCCGGAGGCGGCTCATAAAATTTTGGATAATTTAACACCCGGTCCTGTGACAGTCGTGCTAAACAAGAGTGACCTTGTACCCGATGTGGTAACTGCAGGAGGAAAAACTGTCGCAATAAGAATCCCTGAATCAGAAATTGCAAGAGAGCTGATCAGGCGTGCAGGAGTCCCTGTTGCGGCCCCCAGTGCAAACACATCAGGAAAGCCAAGTCCCACAAAAGCTCATCACGTGGCAGAGGATTTGGAGGATAAAGTAAGCTATATTATTGACGGTGGCAGTTGTCGTGTAGGACTCGAATCTACTGTTGTGGACCTGACCGTTACACCGCCGCAGATTTTGCGTCCCGGAGGAGTAACTCACGAGGAGTTATGCGGGCTTTTAGGTGAGGTTGTGGGATATGCAGGTGGAACAAGCGAAAAAGACGCTCCCAAAAGCCCCGGTATGAAATACCGCCACTATGCACCGAAAGCAAAGATGATGGTTTTTGAGGGCGAAAATATAGAAAAATATATACAGGAAGAAATAAAAAAGCATCAGGGAAAAAGAATTTGTGTTCTTTGTGCGGGAGCTCGTGAGTACTCCGATGTAATCAGTATAAATTGCGGGGAAACCCCTGAAGATTATTCAAAGCATCTTTTTGATGCGTTGCGTTTTGCCGATGGCGAGGAATGTGATGTTGTTTTAGCAGAATTTCCTTTTAAAAGTCAAGGCATTA
Organism: Congzhengia sp.; assembly: GCA_045593125.1. Classification (GTDB taxonomy): domain Bacteria; phylum Bacillota; class Clostridia; order UBA1381; family UBA9506; genus Congzhengia. The sequence continues at coordinate 10,613 of JAZNWB010000048.1, forward strand.
CTGTTGCACTCTTTAACAGAATTAACAAGTCCTGTGGAGGGAATGTGATAGAATGCAGATAGTAAAAATGACAAAAGAGCACATACCCCACATTTTAAAGGTGGAGGCAGAGTGTTTTTCCGACCCCTGGAGTGAGTCAATGTTTTTAGAAGAAATTTCAGGAAAATTTGCTCACTATTACGTTGTAGAAATTGACGGCGAGGCTATCGCCTATATGGGAATGTGGTCGCTTTCAGGCGAGGGACATATAACAAACATTGCCGTAGCAGGAAACCACAGAAGAAAAGGCATAGCAAAGTCTTTAATCGAGCACTTTATTGATATAGCACGAAAAGAAAACCTTGAATTTATGACCTTAGAGGTAAGAGCGTCAAATATTGCCGCAATTTCATTATATGAATCCTTCGGCTTTACCGAGGTTGGTGTTAGGAAAAAATATTATGAAAATATTGAGGACGCCTTGCTTTTAACTAAATTTTTCGGAGAGTAATTATGGACAACCTTATTTTAGCAATTGAATCATCCTGTGACGAAACCTCGGCAGCGGTTTTAAAAAACGGACGTGAGGTTTTATCCTGCATAATTTCATCACAGATAGATATCCACAAAAAATTCGGCGGAGTAGTCCCCGAGGTGGCGTCACGTAATCATATTTTAAATATTTCATCAGTGGTATCGGAGGTAATGGAAGAAGCAGGTGTTACCTACGATGACTTGTCTGCTGTTGCTGTGACCTACGGCCCTGGATTGATTGGAGCACTCCTTGTGGGAGTGTCCTATGCAAAGGGTATTGCAAGCGCCAAGGGACTGCCGCTTATTGCAGTTAATCATATTCATGGTCACATTGCGGCAAACTATATCACACACCCTGAACTCGAGCCGCCCTTTGTGTGCTTGGTGGCATCAGGTGGACACAGTCATATACTGTATGTTAAAGATTATATGGAGTTTGAAATTTTAGGCAGAACGAGAGACGACGCTGCAGGAGAAGCTTTTGATAAAATTGCACGCGTAATCGGTCTTGGTTACCCCGGTGGACCCAAAATCGAAGCCCTGGCAAAAGAGGGGCGTGATGATGCTATGAAATTCCCCCGTGTAGAATTTAGTGACGCTCCCTATGATTTTAGCTTTAGCGGAGTTAAAACTTCTGTTATAAACTTTTTGCACACGAAAGAGCAGAAGGGCGAAGAGGTAAATAAGGCAGATATTGCCGCAAGCTTTCAGCGAGCGGTAACGGATGTTTTAGTTGCTCATACAATCCGTGCATGTATTAACAAAAAGGTAGACAAGGTAGTGGTTGCCGGCGGTGTAAGTGCAAACGGTGCATTGCGTGAGGCATTTGAGCGTGCTGCTAACGAAAATAATTTAGAGTTATATTATCCCCAGCCTGTATATTGTACAGATAATGCTGCAATGATAGGTTGTGCGGGTTACTATAAATTTTTAAAAGGAGAATTTGCTGATAGCAGTTTAAACGCTGTTGCAAATCTTAAACTTTAGTCAATTGACTAACCTTCGGCGAAAGGAAGTGCATTATGGACGAAAAAGAGTTTATGACCAATGAGAGCACAAACGACACACCGGAAGAATTAAACAATGAAAAACAGGCAGCAAGAGCGAAAATGGAAAACATTTTTGAGCATATTTCTGAAATAAAAGCAGAAATGAAAGAAATGCCGCCAAAAGAGACGCAGGAAAAAGAAGAACTTCCCACAGAAATTGAGGTACGTACTCTCACTACGGAATCTGATGCTGAAAAGGAAGAAAAAGAGCGTAAATTTATGGAAGAACGCACCCGGAAAAACAAAAGAATGTTCACCCGTGCGGCAATTTCTATTGCGGTTGCGGCTATTGTCATTTTTGGAGGGTATTTTTATGCTGATTACATTCCCAAGGGTCAGGGAGAAACTGTTGTAATTACAATTCCTAAAGGCTCGGGAACAGTACGTATTGCCAGCGAGCTTAAGAAAAATAACCTGATAAACTCAGAAGGCTTTTATCGTGTTATGTCAAAGCTCCGTGGCATTGACGGGAAATACAATTTCGGTAAATACGAGATAAAAAGGGGTTCAGGATATGAAAAGATATTTAAAATCCTGACTCAGCCCAGCACTAATATGGATGCAGTGCGTGTTACTATCCCCGAAGGGTATGAAATTTACAAAATAGCGGATTTGTTGGAAGAAAAAGGTCTTATTGATAAGGATAAATTCTACTATCTTATTGATTACGGCAACTTTGATTATGAATTCGTAAAAGAAATTCCCCAAAGACCATCACGTCTTGAAGGATATCTGTTCCCTGATACTTATGAGTTTGTGCCAAACGATGAATATGGCATTATAAACGAAATGCTTGGAAAATTTGAGCAGGTCTACTCAAAGTATAAAGATCAAGCGGCGTCAACCGATATGACAATGGATGAAATCATCACCCTTGCATCAATCGTAGAACGTGAGGCACAGGGAGATCATGACAGAAGCTTAGTATCAAGCGTGTTCCACAACAGAATAAAGAGTCCTGACTATCCTTATCTTCAGTCATGTGCAACTGTGCAGTATGTACTGAAAGAAAGAAAACCTGTGTTGTCTTTAGCCGACACGAAAATTGACAGTCCTTATAATACCTATATAAACAAGGGCTTGCCCATAGGTCCTATTGCATCCCCGGGTGAGAAGTCAATAGCTGCAGCAATCAACCCTGCAGAGTCGGATTATCTGTTTTTCGTAATGGGTAGTGACGGAAAACATCATTTTTCAACTACATTTAATGAGCATATACAGAATAAAAACAACTAACGGGATGGAAATATTTAGATGCAGAATGGACAAACCGAACCGCAGGCATTGCCTGAGGGTTACCCGAAGGCGTACGTGTGTACGCCGAGAGGTGAGGTTTGTTCATAATCAAAAACATTAAAAATAAAAGAACTCAGCAAATGCTGAGTTCTTTCTTTAATTAAAAACATAAACAATTTTGTTTTTGATGGTATGCGCTAAATATGACATCCTCTATGAATTTTTCAAAAATTCTCTTTCCATCTCAAGCATATCTTCGAGCCAGTAGATGCCAATATCTAATGCTGCCCACATGCTTGTACGCTCTGCTTTTTTTGTAAGCTTGGCGCTGTCTATACTGTCGCCGTTCTTCTCCAAAAGCTCGATAACAACTTTTTTTGCCATATCAAGGTCGTTTACCTTTTCAGACTCCAAAATTGTAAATCTTACAATGAAGTTTTCTGAAAAATCGCCGAAGTAAAGCACATTCCCGTCACGGAGTAAGGGCTTTTCGCGGTATATGAGTTTTTCTCTTTCTGTGATTGCTGCTGCCATGATGTTAATTTCCTCCTATATTAATCCTTTTCTAATTCTTCTAATGCTTTTGCGTCAACGTCGCCCTCATCATGTTTTGTGTGAGTACGCTGAGCGTTTTTAATTATTACAATATCATCAACCTTAAAGTCGTTAACCACAGTTTCTTCTGAAGTCATTTTAACGGATACGATACCTTTTAAAAGCTGAGATGCAATAACTGTACCTCTGCCCATTGGCGTATCTACCAACGCACCTACATTAGGAGCTTTTTCAAGGAGAGCTTCGTATGCGTCCTGTTCGTACTTTAAGCAGCACATAAGTCTGCCGCAGGTACCTGAAATCTTTGTGGGATTTAAAGACAACGACTGCTCTTTTGCCATTTTTATTGATACAGGCTCAAAATCTCCTAAAAACTGTGAGCAACAAAGAGGTCTGCCGCAAATTCCCAAACCGCCTAAAAGCTTAGCCTCGTCACGAACGCCAATCTGGCGAAGTTCGATTCTGGTTCTAAACACTGCTGCCAAATCTTTAACCAGTTGTCTGAAGTCTACTCTGCCGTCAGCGGTAAAGTAAAACAACACCTTACTGCGGTCGAAAGTGTATTCAACATCAATTAGGTTCATTTCAAGATCGTTCGCTGCGATTTTTTCAAGACAAATAGAAAAAGCTTCACGCGCCTTTTTCTTGTTTTCTTCTGCGGTTTGATAATCTTGCTCTGTTGCTTTTCTTAAAATGCTCTTTATCGGCATATTAAATTCTGTTTCGTCTATTTCCTTGTCTGAAAGTACCACTGTTCCGTATTCAACACCACGTGTTGTTTCCACGATTACTCCGTCGCCTGGACGGACGTCAATGTCTTCAGGGTTGAAATAGTATATTTTTCCTACGGGCCTAAATCTGATGCCCACTACCTTTGTCATGAAGGTCCTCCCATATACGCATTGCGGCTTCTGACACCGTTGCGTTAAAATTTAGATTTTGTTTAAGTGAAAGCTTTAAACTGCTTAATTTATCAAAAGCTGAAATCAGCTGTTTTTTCGAAATGTTTTCGGCGAAAACCCGTATCTCAGAAATCCTGTTAGCAAAAACACAAAGAGAATCTTTATGTGTTTTTACCATTACGCAATCACGCAGAAAAGTCATGAGATAATCAATGATTTCTGATATGTTTTCTTTTTCTTCCGTCAAAAACTCTACCATCTCACGAAGTTTTAAAGAATTTTTCTTAAGATTAACGAGGGACTGGATAGATTTTTCAATTCGTGCCTGTTTATCAGGATTTTCGCACAGCTCAATTGCTGTACCGATGCTCCCCTGAGAAAGCTTTGCTAAAACGTTAGCACGTTCAGGGGAAATATTGTAATTTTTTGCAAGATAATCGCTAACAAGATTTGTGCTCAAAGGAAAAAAAGAGATTGTCTGACTGCGTGAAAGCACTGTTGACAGGAGTTTTTCCTTTGATGTGACACAGATAATGAAGGTCACATAAGAGGGTGGCTCTTCCAAAACCTTTAAAAGAGCATTCTGAGCTTCCACACTAAGCTCGTCCCCATGTTCAATTATAAAAATCTTGCGTCGGGCATTTCTGGGTTTTAAGAAAACCTCAGAAATTATCTGCTCACGCACGTTGTCAACACCCACAGACGCCCGGTCGCGGTCTTTTGTCAGGGTTATAATATCAGGCAGAGTACAGGCACGCGCCTGAATACACAGATGACAACTTCCGCAGGCGGTATTATTTTCACAAACAAGTGCCTGTGAAAATAATTTTGCACACAACTTTTTGCCCACGCCTTGACTTCCTTCAAAAACGTAGGCATTTGATATTCTGTCCTGAACGATTGCTCGCCCAAGGCTTTCTTTTACTGTTTCGTGTCCTAAAAACTTTTCAAAAATCATCAAACCTTCTCAAATCTTTCAACGTCAACAACAAATATTGTAGCACCGCCTACTTCAATTTCAGCAGGGAATGACATATAGCCTGTGCTTGCACCAACATAAGGTTCAGCAGAGAATACAACTTGCTTGCGTTTAGCTGAGTGCTTCGACATAATATCAATAACTGTCTGTACCTTTTCTTCGTCTGTACCTACTAACAACGTTACATTACCGACCCTTAAAAAACCGCCTGTCGAGGCCATTTTTGTAACAGAGAAACCTTCTTTATTAAGTGCTTTCATAACGGTATTAGCGTCGTCGTTGCTTACAATAGCAAATACAAGTTTCATGATGTTTTCCTGCCTTTCTTTATTTTTGTTCATTGTAGATGTCTAATATAAATTCCCCTAATTTTTTTGCAGCGTCAGGCTTTGACAAAAGGTTTGCATTATCCTTTAGCTGGCGTGCGATGTGGGGATAATTCATCAAAAGGTAAACTGCCTCATCAACAGGGAATGTGTCACTGACAGATAGAGCAAGACCGTGGTTTGCCATAAACTCCATATTTCTGTCCTCCTGCCCCGGAATGGGGTTTGTGAGGATAAGAGGGAGATTTTTTGCCAAGGCCTCCGATGTGGTCAAGCCGCCAGGCTTTGTTATGATACAATCACTTGAGTCCATAAGCTCATCTACGTTTGTTACATAGCCGTAGGTTATGAGCTTTCTGTGTAATTTGAGCTTTGAAACAGACGCCTTGAGTCTTTTGTTATTTCCGCAAACAGCAATAATCTGAAAATCGTCGGGGAGCTTATCAAGCTGCTTTATAATAGCAGTTGCGGCTTTTCCGTAGCCCATTGAACCCATCATCACAAGGACTGTGTATTTTTGGTCAATGTCTAAAGCAGAACGCGTAATTGACTTGTCACCACGTTCTGAAAACTTGGGGCTGATAGGAATACCAAAGGGTAAAATCACCTTGTCTTTGCCGAGTTTTTTGATTGCCTGATAAGAAAGGAGCTCCGAGGCTATGATATAGTAGTCTGATTTTACCTGCTCCCAAAATGGGTGAATGGTGTAGTCAGTAACTATCGATATTATAGGAGCGTCAATTTTATGACGCTTTGATATTCTGTTTAGGACCATTGTTGCCCAAACATGAGTGGAAACGATAATATCGGGACGATACTCCTCCAGGGATTTCAACAGTCTGCGCTTAAAAGCATCTGCGATTAATTTATTATATCGTGTAAGCTCGTCATCGTCTGAAGTTCTTGCGTCCAACATATCATATATGGCACTGTATGCTCTGGGGAAAATTGTAGTAGACAGAATATAACCCTTAGAGATAAGCTCCTTTAAGACTGTGTTTACATTTTCGGCAACGTCTAATATTTTCGTTTCTACGTTTTCGCATTCTGCAAAATAGTCAGTCATGGCTTTCGCCGTCTGGTGATGACCGCCACCTGCAGGAACGGATAAAAACAGTACTTTCATGGTTTTCCTCTTTCTTAGAAAAGACCGGGGATATTAAGACCGCCTGTGATTGCACCCATGCCTTCTTCTGCTGCTGATTCTATCTGACGGATAGCGTCATTTACTGCAACTGTAACCAAATCCTCCAGCATTTCAGTATCTTCAGGGTCTACGATTTCGGGGTCAATGGTAATCTTGGTGATTTCTTTTGTGCCGCGCATAGATACTTTAACCTTGCCGCCGCCGGCAGAAGTTTCTATAACTTTTTCTTCTAATTCTTTCTGTACTCTTTCCATTTCCTCCTGCATCATCTGTACCTGACGCATTGCGGTATTCATTTTGACGCTTCCGCCGCCTGTAAATTTATTTCCTTTTGCCATTCTAATTTCCATAGCCTTTCTGCCCACAAATAGTAATTAAAGAAATTGTATACGCCTTTTTTGTGGGCTGATAAGGCGTATAATGGAAATTATGCACATCGCCGTTTCGTGTCCTTTGGGCACGAAAGCTCGGCGGTGCAATAAATTCCGCCGGAGGCATAACGTGATTTTTCGCGTTGTAATTCCTCCAAGTTAGATAAACTGTATTTCTGAATGGCTTTTTGCCAATTCTTCAAGCTTTTTCAAAGGGTTTTCTGGCTCTTCGCCTATTTCTTTCGGGGTTACGCAGGCAACCTCCATATCTTCTCCCGTAACGCCTTTTACAGCAGTTTTTATTAATTCGAGATTTGAAGGCTTTGACACTACGCTTTTAGAAAGAAGTGCGTTGTCCCCGAATACTATGCATAATTTTCCCGATATCTCCTTAGCCTGAACCAATGATAAATGTGGGAAAATCGGCATACCGCCGTGGGTCTTGATATAATTTATAATTTCGGGCCAACGACTTGCCAC
>JAZNWB010000049.1:0-5146 GCA_045593125.1 Congzhengia sp.
GAGTTTGAGCCTGCAGCATTTGAGTTGTCATTTGACAAAAACGGAGATATTGAGCCTGTGACAGTTACGCTCCCGACAGGGGAAGAAATAACAATGATAGGCAGAATTGACCGTGTAGATACCTTTTCTGATGAGGGCAAGCTATACATAAAGGTAATAGATTATAAATCGGGTCAGAAGAAGTATTCATTGGCGGATATTTTTAATAAGACCACACTCCAGCTTTCTGTATATATGATGGCAGTTACGGAAAACGGAAAGAAGTTTTTCGGGAGCGACGATACGGCTTTTGGCGGGATGTTTTACTTTAAACTTGACGACCCTGTTGAGGAGGGTGAGCCCGATGTGGGACAGGATGGAGAAAAAGCTTTGAAGGCATTTAAAATGAGCGGGCTTGTGGCAGAAAATCAAAAGATAATTAATGCTATGGACAAGGGTGTTTCAGGCTGGTCTGCAGTAATTCCTGTATATATGAAGGCAGACGGCACGCCGTCGGCGTCACAGTCAAAGCTTGCAAGCCCTGACCGTTACGAAAAATTAAAACGCCATGTAACAAAGGCAGTAACAGAAATAGGTCAGGAGATCCTTTCGGGAAATATTGATATAAGTCCTGTAAGAAACGGAGATATTACCCCATGCAGTTATTGTCGGTATCGTACAGTGTGCGGTTTTGATATAAACGAGCACCCCTGCAGATATGTTGAAAAATTCTCATCAGATGATGATATATGGAATGAAATGAAATAAGAAAACCTCCCAATCGGGAGGTTTTCTTATTTTGTGATAAGTCTTTCGATTACGTCTTTTGCCAATTCTCTTGATGCTAAGGTTTTTTCATCAGCATTCTCTGGCGTAAACATTACGCTTACATATATGTTGTCTATTATGAAGTTCATATTTGAGAGTGCCTTGCTGTCAGAAAGTCTTACTGCAACAGGAGTATTGTTGCGGTAGATGATATCTTCCTCAGGGAATTGTGACAAATCTGTATAATCAGAGATATCAGCAAAAATGTCTTTTGGAAGGTAACGTTCAAGATTTGTTTCGTCAAAGAGAATTACATCTCCCCGCGCATTTGACAAATCACTTTCAAACTGTCCTATAGATAACTGGTCGTTGTCGCCTGTTGCTGCTTCTGTAATGTAGTAATTTGAAGTTTTTATAGCGGTGTCGCCATTTTGGTCAATGTCTGCGATAACGCTCTGTAATTGCTTATCTAAGGTGTAATCACCTGTGGTCATAGGACGGGCAAAAACAGATATAACGGTAAAATCATAAACCCTTCTGTCTGTGTTCGCACGATTAAAGCCGACTACGGCAATTATCGCCACAATAAGAAAAATTACTCCTGCCACTTTCCATTTATGGTAATACCAGAAATTATCTAATCTGTCCCAAAAACTGTATTTTTTTTCGCTCATAGTGAAACCTCCACTATTTGCTAAGAGTCTTCATTGTGGGGAAGAGCAGAACATCACGGATAGCCGCAGAATCGGTGAGTAGCATACACATACGGTCGATACCAAAGCCGATACCGCCCGTGGGGGGCATACCGATTTCCAATGCGTTCATAAAGTCTTCGTCTGTTGTGTTTGCCTCTTCATCACCTAAAGCCAGGAGTGCTTCTTGAGCTTTAAATCTTTCTCTCTGGTCAATGGGGTCATTAAGCTCTGAATATGCGTTTGCCATTTCCCAACCATTCATAAAGAACTCAAAACGTTCAACATAATTGGGGTCAGAGGGCTTTTTCTTTGTCAGAGGAGAAATCTCCACAGGGTGGTCCATAACAAATGTGGGCTGAATTAAATGCTCCTCAACATATTCTTCAAAGAATGTGTTTAAGATATCCCCCTTTGTGTGATGGGGCTCAAATTCCACGTGCTTTTCCTTAGCAATTGCACGAGCGTCTTCTACTGAATTGATTTCGTTAAAGTCAACGCCTGCATACTTTTTAACTGCATCAACCATTGTAATACGCTCGAAGGGCTTTCCTAAATCCATCTCAATACCATTGTATACAATCTTTGTTGTGCCTAAAACTTCCTGTGCTACGTGTCGGTAGAGGTTTTCTGTCAAGTCCATCATACCATGGTAGTCGGTATATGCCTGATATAATTCCATAAGAGTAAATTCAGGGTTGTGGCGTGTGTCTAAGCCTTCGTTTCTGAAAACTCTGCCGATTTCATAGACTCTTTCCAGTCCGCCTACGATTAATCTCTTCAAGTACAATTCCAATGAGATACGGAGCTTGAAGTCTTCGTCCAATGCGTTAAAATGTGTTTCAAAGGGACGTGCTGCAGCACCGCCCGCATTTGCAACCAGCATAGGAGTTTCAACTTCTAAAAAGTTCTGAGCGTCTAAATATCTGCGAATAGCAGCAATAATCTTTGAACGCTTAACAAATGTATCCTTAACATCCGCATTCATAATAAGGTCAACGTAACGCTGACGGTAACGAAGGTCAGTGTTTGTCATACCATGGAATTTTTCAGGTAAGGGCTGTAATGACTTAGAAAGTAAGGTGATAGAGTCTACACGAATTGAGATTTCACCTGTCTGTGTTGTAAATACTTCGCCTGTTGCACCAACAATATCACCGATGTCATATTTTTTGAAGGTGTTGTAAGCCTCTTCGCCTAATATATCTTTCTTCACAAAAAGCTGAACTCTGCCGTCGATATCCTGAATGTGTGCAAAGCCAACCTTACCCATACCACGTTTTGACATAATTCTGCCTGCAACGGTAACAGTTTCGCCATCTACGGGAGAAATTTTAGCTACAATCTGCTTTTCTTCTCCGCGAACCTCGATTGTACGTTCTTCCTCACGACAACCCTCACAGATATCCTTTGAGGTGTGTGTACGGTTGAATTTTGTTATCTGAAAGGGGTCAGCGTTGCTTGCCTGAAGCTCTGCGAGCTTGTCCCTTCTTATTTGTAAAATTTCTGACAACTCCTGTACGGGAGCGTTGTTTTCCTGTGCCATAAAATGTGCCTCCTTGTTGCATTTTACTATATTAAAATTATTATACACTATTTTGGGGTATTTGTAAAATGTTTTTTAAAATTTATATAAATTAAATAGGGATATTCAAACTCGCAAAAGGTTGGTAGCAAAACAAAGGCGTAATGAGTGCGCTTGCAAGTGAATAGCCGACTTTTGCGTGACCTTTTGCGAAAAAGGAGGAACAGTGAAGCGGGTGACTGATTTTTTCTTGAAATAAAAAATCGGAACAAGCGAAACTTGTTCCGACGTGGCACCCCCAATAGGAATCGAACCTATAACTGCCCCTTAGGAGGGGGCTGTTATATCCATTTAACTATGGAGGCTTCCTCAAACAGTATAACATAAACTCCTTTTTTTGTAAAGGAAAAGTAATTAAATAAAAGTTGATTTTTTTCTTTATGTATTATATAATGATATATGGAAAAATTTGATTTTTAGGAGAAACGTATGTTTGACAAATTATCAGCAATTGAAGAACGCTACAATGAGTTGAGCGAAAAGGTTTCAGACCCTGCCGTGATTTCCGATTCTGCTACTTTTGCAAAGCTTTGCAAGGAACAGTCAGATATTGCTCCCATTGTGGAAAAATATAAAGAATATAAAACCTGTAAGGACACCATTGCAGAGGGTGAGGAAATAATAGCTGACCCCGATATGGACAAGGAAATGAAGGAGCTTGCAGAGGAAGAAATCAAAGATGCAAAGGACCGCATCGAGGAGTTATCCAAAGAATTAAAAATTCTTTTGCTCCCCAAAGACCCCAACGATGACAAGAGTGTAATTGTTGAAATCAGAGGAGGAGCCGGCGGTGATGAGGCGGCACTTTTTGCGGGGGATTTGTTCCGTATGTTTACAATGTACGCAGAATCAAACCGCTGGAAGACAGAAATTTTAAGCTCAAACCCTACAGATATTGGCGGTTACAAGGAAATTTCCTTTAGCATTGAAGGACAGGGAGCGTACTCAAAACTCAAATTTGAGTCAGGTGTTCACCGTGTACAAAGAATCCCTTCTACAGAGTCAGGCGGCAGAATTCATACATCAACCGTAACAGTTGCGGTGTTGCCTGAGGTAGAAGAGGTTGAAGTAGACATTAACGCAAATGATTTAAGAATAGACGTATTCCGTGCAGGCGGTCCCGGTGGTCAGTGCGTAAATACAACGGACTCGGCGGTTCGTATTACTCACCTTCCTACAGGATTGGTTGTATCCTGTCAGGACGAAAAGTCACAGCATAAGAATAAAGACAAGGCAATGAAAATTCTTCGCTCAAGACTGTATGACTTAGTTCAGCAGGAACAGCACGACAAAATTGCATCTGAGCGTAAAAGTCAGGTAGGAACTGGCGACAGAAGTGAACGTATACGTACCTACAACTTCCCACAGGGAAGAGTTACTGACCACAGAATTGGTTTGACGTTGCATAAGTTAGATGCAATATTAAACGGAGATATGGAAGAGCTCATAAGTGCTTTAATTACAACCCACCAGTCAGAGCTTTTGGCAGGAGAACAGGAGTAGCTTATGAAGTCTATAAAAGTTAAGAAAATGGTAATGGTAGCGGTTTTTTCTGCCATTTCATTTACTTTACAAATGATAGCACCTTTCCCCAAGGTGGGAGGCTTTTTGGAAATTGAGTTTTCTGATTTGCCCGCTTTAATACTTGCCTTTGCCTACGGTCCTGTGGCAGGCTTGTTGACAGAGTTTATAAAAAATTTGCTCCATCTAACAGTTTCCACAACAGGTTTTGTAGGTGAGCTTGCAAACTTTGTGGTAAACGGCATATTCGTTACGGTGGCAGGACTTATTTATATGAAGCACAAAACCTTTAAAACTGCAATAGTATCTTTAGTTGCCGCAACTGTTGCGATGGCGGTAGCAGGAGTATTTGTAAACCTCTACATTATGCTTCCTATGTTTAGAATTCCCGAAGAGTTACGACTTGGACTTACAATGGGTACAATTTTCCCATTTAATCTGGTAAAGGGTGCAGTAACATCGTTAATTACAATGTTAACATACAAAAGAATTTCACCAATTATTAAATTTTCAGGAGGACGAAAATGATTTTAGGTATTGAACACGTAGCAATATGTGCGCGTGACACAAAGGCATTAACAGACTGGTATGTAAAAATGTT
>JAZNWB010000050.1:0-1873 GCA_045593125.1 Congzhengia sp.
GGATGAAACAAGAATAATACCCGCATTTTTAGGTTTTGTCATCTTTCTCATTGGTTTTTTTGTGAAGTCCATGGTTTTATACATATCAGGGGTACTTGTTGCCTTTGTAGGAATATTCGTTTGCTTACTTATAAACATCAAGAAAAGAAAAGATGACGATAAGAAAAGAGAAGCATATTACGAACTAAAGCATGACGTTGACAAAATAAATGACGAACTTAACAGTATTTTTGAGCCCTATGGCGTTCTGATTTCAGACGAGTTGTCGGCACTTTATGTATCGGTGAATGATAAGGCAAAACAAGCCTCACAGCTTGAACAACAATTAAAGGACTGTGAAAAAGAGATAGAGTGTTTAAAAGATACATTGGCAGAAAAAACGGAAACTGTTGAATTCCCGAAAACTGTTATGGAATATAGCGGAGAAGATGCAGAAAAGCTTTTTGCTAAAATTAGTGTGCTCAAATCAGAAATCAAACAGGCACAGGGGGAAGCTCACGAAATATCTGTGCGCTTGGTGAGGGAAACTGCTGAAATAAGAAACGAGGCAGATATAAAAGCAGAACTTGATGACGTTATGCTTGAAAAGTGCGAAGCAGAAAAACGCTACACGGCATTGTGTAGAGCTTTGGAGTGGCTGAAGTCTGCACACGAGGAGATAAAGAATAATTTCGCACCTCGACTAAATGAAAAGACCGCAGAATATTTATCGTTCCTCACCCGTGAAAAATATAAGGACGTGAGAGCAAACGACAGTTTTGCGCTGAATTTGAAAACCACAAGCGGTGAAATTGTAGAAGCAGGATTTATGAGTCGTGGAACCTATGATTTACTATACATAGCATTAAGATTTGCGGCAATGAACGTAATGACACAAGGACATATTCCGCCTGTTATTTTAGATGATGCATTCTCTCAGCTTGACAACGACCGCTTACTTTCGGCGGTTGAGCTTATAAATACATCACCTGAATTTTCACAGGTTATACTTTTTACCTGTCATGAAAATTACAAGGACTTACTTAATGACAGAAATATAAATATTGTTTCATTGTAAAGTGCTTGCAATAAGCGGGAGTTTGTGGTATAATCTACAGATAATTGTGAAAAACAAAAAGGAGAAATAAGAATGCAGAACGTATTTGACATTTTAAAAGAGCGTGGTTTGATTGCACAGACAACACACGAAGAAGAAATCAGAGAGCTTCTCGGAAAAGAGAAGATAACTTTTTATATAGGATTTGACCCCACGGCAGACAGTCTTCACGTAGGGCATTTTCTGCAGATGGTGGTTATGCGTCATATGCAGAATGCTGGCCACAGACCAATTGCACTTGTTGGTGGCGGTACAGGTATGGTAGGCGACCCCTCAGGCAGAACGGATATGCGTCAGATGATGACAGTTGAAACGATTAACTACAACTGTGAACGTTTCAAAAAACAGTTATCTTCGGTTATTGATTTTTCTGACGGTAAGGCAATTATGGTAAATAATGCCGATTGGTTAAGAGATTTAAATTACATTGAATTTTTACGTGAAATCGGTTCTTGTTTTTCTGTAAATGAAATGCTCAGAGCAAAGTGTTTTCAGACAAGACTTGAAAAAGGTCTTTCATTCTTAGAATTTAACTATATGTTAATGCAGAGCTATGACTTTTTAGAATTAAACAACAGATACGGCTGCGTAATGGAATTGGGTGGAGACGACCAGTGGAGTAACATCTTAGGCGGGATCGACCTTTGTCGCAGAAAGGCAAACAAGCAGGTTTACGGTATGACATTTACACTTCTTACCACATCAGACGGCAAGAAGATGGGTAAAACTGCAAAGGGTGCTTTATGGCTTGACCCTGAAAAGGTTTCTCCTTATGAA
>JAZNWB010000051.1:0-43860 GCA_045593125.1 Congzhengia sp.
TCATCAAAGGCGTACACTGCAGTTGAAAAGTTGGAGGCAGACAGGTTAAAGCTTAAGAAGATTGATGACAATGAAAAAGCGTCATTCTTCAACAAAGACGTAATATTAAAGGATATGGGAGTAATTCGTGAGTATGCGGATGAATTGGAAAAAATAGTAGCAAAAGACTACTGGCCTTATCCTACATACGCAGATCTGCTGTTTGGAGTAAAATAATTATTTTGGGTGTCGCAAGCGGCACCCAAATTTTATGGAGGAAACATGTTAAGACGACTTTTTGGCGGAAAAAGATATTGGAATACAGTTTTACATCTTGCTATTCCGATTGCTGTACAGAATCTTCTCACAAGTTCCTTTGTGCTGGTAGATACCATTATGGTTGGACAGCTTGGTGATGTTTCTTTGGCAGCAGTAGGTATGGCAGGACAGTGGAGCTGGCTTTTAAGTCTGACACTTTTTGGATTTTCGTCAGCTGCATCGGTGTTTTTTTCGCAATATTATGGTGATGAAAACTCAGAGGGAATAAAAAAAACCTACGGCATAGTTTTAGCTTTTTTAAGCGTTGCGGTGCTGGGGTTTACAGTATTGGGTTTTTTATTTCCGAGAGCCATAATCGGCATCTTCAATAGGGATACTAAGGTTTTGGAAATTGGTTCTGCATATTTGAAAATAGCAGTTTTTTCTTATCCAGCTATTGCCTTAAATCAAATAATCGGTGTGCTATTGCGTTCCACGGGACGTGCAAAGCTCCCTATGTATGTTTCCGTGGTGACTACAGTACTAAATGCTTTTTTAGATTACGGACTTATTTTTGGTAGGTTTGGAATGCCCCAACTGGGCATTGAGGGTGCAGCCATCGCTACTGTGATATCATCGTGGATTGGTCCTTTGATAATTTTATGTATAATGATTTACCAAAAGGATGAAATCGTGTGTGCACCCTTGTGTGAGCTAATGAACTTTTCAAAGGGTGATGTGAAATTATTTTTCACACGTGCCCTGCCTGTAATTATAAATGAAATGCTCTGGGGTTTGGGTACATTTACCCTTAATGTAATTTACTCAAACATGGGTTATGAATATTATGCGGCAACGACTATATTAAAGACCTTTGATAATATTGTTTTTGCCTTCTTTGTAGGTATTAACAACTCTTGTTGCATTATGGTAGGACAGGAAATAGGTGGCGGAAAAATAAAAATGGGCATAAAGGACGCAAAGAGGTTTGCACTTTTGGTGCCACTACTTGCAACAATAGCTTCTGTGTTTATAGTTATTTTCAGGCATGAACTTATCGGGATTTTCAACACCTCAGGCACTATAACTCAACTGACAATGAATACAGCATATTCAATCATGGCTATATATGCTGTGGAGTTTCCTCTAAGAAACTTTTTGTATGTGATAATTACAGGGATTTTCCGTTCCGGAGGAGATACAAAGACAGGCATGAAATACGACCTTTTGTGTCTTTGGTTTTTTGGTGTGGTAGCCGCGGCAATTTCTGCGTACATTTTCAAACTCCCATTTGTTTGGGTGTATGGGTTAAGTCTTATATTTGACGATTGGCCGAAAATGCCGTTATGTATACGGCACTTTTTGTCAAAAAGGTGGATTGTGCCTGTGACGGAAACAGGAAGAGAAGCCCTGATAGAGTATAAAAAAGAACTGAATAAAATGAGTTAATTTATTGACACAAAGTATCATATATGCTAAAATAGATATGATAATCTTAAGGTAGTTGGGACTACCTGCAAGGTTTTAATTGATGTTTAATACATCGCTTTGTGCTGAAATTGAGGCCTTGTTATCAACAAGGCCTTTTTATTTGCGTATTTAGTCTGAAAGGAGCCGGATAATGAACTATTTATTAAAGGGCGTAAAGCTTTGGGATGAAAGTGATAAAAATCTCGTGGTAGGAGAAAAAAACACCGCAGATATTACGGTTTTGAACCTTGACGGGTGTGTGGCCTTTCCTGCTTTTTGTGATGTTCATGTACATTTTCGTGAACCGGGTTTTGAATATAAGGAAACTATTGAATCAGGCTCTTTGGCAGCAGCAGCGGGCGGTTACACAGATGTTTGTACTATGCCGAACTTAAATCCTTGTCCTGACAGTTTAGCTACCTTAAATATTCAGCTTAAAAAGATAGACCAGACGGCTCATATAAAGGTTCATCCCTACGGCACTATCACCAAAGGTCAGCAAGGGTTAGAGCTTTCTGATATGGAGGATATGGCACAGTTTGTTTGCGGATTTTCTGATGATGGTCGCGGTGTGCAAAGTGATGAGCTTATGGAAGTGGCAATGAATAAAGCAAAGTCTTTGGGCAAGATGATTGTTGCTCATTGTGAGGTGAATGAGTTGCTTCGTGGCGGTTATATTCACGATGGTGAGTATGCTAAGCTTCACGGTCACAGAGGAATTTGTTCCGGGAGTGAGTGGCAGCAGATTGCACGCGATATTGAGCTTGTAAAAAGGACAGGGGTTTCCTATCACGTTTGTCATATTTCAACTGCAGAAAGTGTTGATATCATAAGAAAAGCTAAGGCTGACGGCGTTGATATTACCTGCGAAACCGCTCCTCACTATCTGATACTTACAGATATGGATATAGAGGAAGATGCACGTTTTAAAATGAATCCGCCAATCAGGTCAGAACGTGACAGGGCGGCACTCATTGAAGGATTGGTAGATGGCACTATTGATATAATTGCAACAGACCATGCACCTCACAGTGCTGATGAAAAAGGCAGAGGCTTAGAAAAAAGCTTGATGGGTGTTGTAGGTTTAGAGACTGCATTTGCCACAATGTACACACATCTTGTAAGAAAAGGTGTTATCACCTTGGATAGGCTGATTGAGGTTATGGCAATTAACCCGAGAAAGCGTTTTGGGTTTGAAATAAACAAAAACGATTTGACGATTTTTGATTTAGATTGTGAATATGAAATAAATCCTGATGATTTTAAATCAAATGGAAAAAGCTCACCGTTTGCAGGAACTAAAGTGTTTGGAAAATGTGTGGCTACGTTCTGCGACGGAAAGCTTGTGTGGAGGGAAGAAGCATGATAAGTGCGTATTATAAGGTGATTTCTAATGAGAAATTGACCGAAAATGCATATAAAATGGTACTGGGTGGGGAAACGGATGCAATTACCGCTCCCGGTCAGTTTATAAATATTAAGCTTGAAGGCTTGTTTTTGAGACGTCCTATCTCAATCTATGATTGGGACGATAAAACCTTAACAATTATCTACAAGGTTGTAGGAGAAGGCACAGAGCAAATGGCAGAAATCAATGCAGGAGAAGAGCTTGACTGTCTGGTTGGTCTTGGTAATGGTTTTGACACATCTGTTTCGGGAGAAAGACCGGTGCTTATAGGTGGTGGCGTTGGTATTCCGCCTATGTATGGTTTAGCCAAAAAATTAATTGCCGAGGGAAAGAAGCCTCAGGTTATCTTGGGATTTAACAAAGAGAGTGAAATTTTTGCTTACAATGAATTTAAAGAAATCTGTGATGAGGTTTTTGTTACCACAGTTGACGGAAGTGTGGGGACTTGCGGTTTTGTTACAGATGTTTTAAAGAATCTTGATTATACATATTTTTACACCTGTGGTCCTATGCCAATGTTTAGAGCAATAGAGGCAACAGCTGTGGGTTCAGGTCAGTTCAGCTTTGAAGAGCGTATGGGTTGCGGTTTTGGTGCTTGTATGGGTTGTACCTGCAAGACAAAATACGGCAACAAGCGAATTTGTAAAGATGGTCCTGTGTTGGTAAGGGAGGAAATAATATGGTAGATACAAAAGTAACCCTTTCGGGAATAGAGCTTGCAAATCCCATAATCCCTGCCAGCGGAACATTCGGTTTTGGTTATGAATTTGCTGAACTCTACGATATAAATATGCTCGGCACATTTTCATTCAAGGGAACAACTAAGGATGCCCGTTTTGGAAATCCTACACCCAGAATTGCTGAGTGTCGTGAGGGTATGATAAACTCAGTAGGGTTACAGAATCCCGGTGTTCACAAGGTTATTGAAGAAGAATTGCCCAAGCTCAAACAGTGCTTTTCAAAACCTGTTATGGCAAATGTATCGGGATTTTCTGTTGAAGAATATGTGTATACTTGTGAGCTTTTGGATAAATGCCCTCAGGTAGGTTGGTTAGAGGTTAATATCTCT
Organism: Congzhengia sp.; assembly: GCA_045593125.1. Classification (GTDB taxonomy): domain Bacteria; phylum Bacillota; class Clostridia; order UBA1381; family UBA9506; genus Congzhengia. Next base: position 4,185 of record JAZNWB010000051.1, read on the forward strand.
TGTCCCAACGTTCATAACGGTGGTATGGCATTCGGAACGTCTGCGGATAATGCGGCTCAGGTAGTGAAGGCTGTAAAAGCGGTAACAAAAAAGCCTGTGTATGTGAAGTTATCTCCCAATGTAACAGACATTGCATCAATTGCAGTTGCCTGTGAAGAGGCAGGAGCTGACGGCATCAGCCTAATCAATACACTGCTTGGCATGAAAATAGATTTAAAGACAAAGAAACCTGTGGTTGCAAATAAAATGGGCGGCTTTTCAGGAAGAGCAATCTTCCCCGTGGCTGTTCGTATGGTGTACCAGGTATATGAGGCAGTTAAAATTCCGATTATCGGTATGGGTGGTGTGGCAACTGCTGAAGACGTTATAGAAATGATGCTCGCAGGTGCTACCGCAGTAGAAGTAGGGGCAGAGAATTTAGTTAACCCCTATGCCTGCCGTGATATTATTGAAGATTTACCCCGAGTTATGAAAAAATATGGAATTAATAAATTAACAGATATAATAGGAGGCGCTCACTAATGGGAAAAGACGTAATTATTGCCTGCGATTTTGCAGGTAAAAAAGAAGCTTTAGCGTTTCTGGACAAGTTTACAGAGGAAAAACCTTTTGTAAAAATCGGTATGGAGTTATTCTATGCTGAGGGTCCTGAGATTGTAAGGGAGATTAAAGCAAGAGGTCACAAGATATTTTTGGATTTGAAGCTTCACGATATCCCCAATACAGTTAAAAAGTCAATGGCGGTTTTATCGAGACTTGACGTTGATATGTGTAATTTACATGCTGCAGGAACATCTGCTATGATGACTGCTGCAATCGAAGGATTGACAAGGGATGACGGCACACGTCCGTTGCTTATCGCAGTAACGCAGTTAACATCTACAAGCCAGGAAAGAATGACGGATGAAATTTTAATAGACAAGCCCATTGATGAGGTTGTTATGAGTTATGCACGTACCGCTCACGACGCAGGTTTAGACGGTGTAGTTTGCTCGCCGTTAGAAGCCGGCAAGGTACATGAAACTTGCGGAAGTGAGTTTTTAACAGTAACACCCGGTGTAAGATTTGCTGATGGAGATATTGGCGATCAGGTAAGAGTTACAACGCCCGAGAAAGCCAAAGAAATCGGCTCTGACTATATTGTTGTGGGCAGACCTATTACGGCGGCGGAAGACCCTGTTGCGGCATACAGAAGATGTATGAAAGAATTTGTAGAATAGAGGTAGATAAAATGGAAAAATTAATTGCTAAAGGTTTATTAGAAATCAAGGCAGTATTCTTACGCCCCGAAGAACCCTTTACTTGGGCAAGCGGCATTAAAAGCCCCATTTACTGTGATAACAGATTAACACTTACTGCTCCCGAGGTAAGAAACCACGTGGAAAATGGTCTTGTTGAAAAAATTCGTGAGCATTATCCCGAGGTTGAAGTGCTTATGGGTACATCAACAGCAGGTATAGCACATGCCGCTATCTGCGGACACATTATGGGTATTCCCATGGGTTATGTTCGCTCAGGCAACAAAGACCACGGCAGACAAAATAAAATTGAGGGTAAGCTCGAGGCGGGACAAAAGGTCGTAGTTGTTGAGGATTTAATTTCAACAGGCGGCAGCGTTATTGAGGTTGTAGAGTCCTTGAGGGATGCGGGTGCCGACGTTTTAGGCGTTGTAAGTATCTTTACATACGGTATGCAGAAAGGTCTAGATCGCTTGCGTGATGCAAATATCAAGAATGTAAGCCTTTCTAACTTTGACGCAGTAGTAGAGGTTGCGGCTGAAACTGGTTACATAAAGCCCGAAGACAAAGCTCGTCTTATTGCTTTTCGCAATAATCCCAGCGATGAATCCTGGATAAAATAATTATTTAAATTAAGGAGAATGTGCATTATGAGAAGTGTAATTGATATTCTCGACCTTACAAAAGAAGAAATTGCAGAGCTTATAGGTGTTGCCGAGGACATAATCAAAAACCCCGACAATTACCGTGAAAAGTGCAAGCATAAAAAACTAGCGACTCTCTTCTTCGAGCCATCTACACGTACACGCTTGAGCTTTGAAGCGGCAATGTATGAACTTGGAGGAAATGTATTGAGTATTTCTGACGGAGAATCATCATCAGCATCAAAGGGCGAAAGCGTACACGATACAATCAAGGTTGTTAACTGTTATGCTGACGTTATTGCCATGCGACATCCCAAAGAGGGTGCGGCATTAGTTGCAGCAATGGCATCAGATATTCCTGTAATTAACGCAGGTGATGGCGGACACAACCATCCCACTCAGACTTTGGCGGATTTACTCACAATCCACAGGGAAAAGGGAACACTTGATAATCTCACAGTGGGATTTTGCGGAGATTTAAAGTTTGGAAGAACTGTTCACTCGCTTATCCATGCCCTTACAAGGTATCAAAATATCAAGGTTGTTCTGATTTCTCCTGAGGAGTTAAAGCTCCCTGATTATATGCTTGAAGATATGGCGGCTCACGGACTTGAATATGTAGAAACAACGTCATTAGACGAATATATGGGTGAGCTTGATGTTTTATATATGACACGTGTGCAGAAGGAAAGATTTTTCAATGAGCAAGATTATATCCGCTTAAAAGACAGCTACATTTTGTCTCCCGAAAAACTGTTGCCTGCGAAGGCTGATATGATTATTCTTCATCCCCTGCCGAGAGTAAACGAAATTACGGTAGCAGTGGATAGTGACTCCAGAGCTTGCTACTTTAAGCAGGTTTTAAATGCAAAATATATGCGTATGGCGCTGATTTTAAAAGTTTTAGAGGAGGCGGCAAAATGATTATAGGACAGATAAAAGATGGTATCGTTTTAGACCATATTACTGCAGGTAAGTGTATGGAAATTTACACAGCATTAGAGCTTGACAAACTCGATTGTCAGGTGGCAATCATAAAAAATGCAGAAAGTAAAAAGCACGGGAAAAAAGATATTATAAAGATAGACCAGGCAATAGATATTGACCTGAATGTTTTAGGGTATCTTGATGAGCGTGTGACAGTAAATGTTATTAAGGGCGGAAAGCTCTTCAAAAGAGAACATCTAGAAGCACCTGCAGAAATTAAAAATGTTATTAAATGCAAAAATCCCAGATGCATCACAACAACAGAACAGGAACTTCCTCATGTATTTAAATTAACAGACAGAGAGAAGAAAATATATAGATGCATTTACTGTGAAAGTCAAGGAAAATAAAGAAAGAGGTATTATAAAAATGGAAAACAAAGTATTAGCCAATGTGGGTGGAAACCCTATTTATCAGTCAGAGGTTGATGAGGTTGTAGCGGCTTACGCACAACGCGGTCAGAATTTAGATACACCTCAGTCAAGAGAAATGATTTTAGAGCAGCTAATCGGCAAAAAGCTGATGATTTTAGATGCTAAGAAAAACCTGATGGAGCACAATGCTGAATTTAAAGCTGAGCTTGAAAAAATGAAGAACGAAATGCTCGCAAACTTTAACGTAACAAAGGTTATGGAAAAAGTTGAAGTAAAAGACGAGGAATTAAAAGAATATTACGAAGAAAACAAGGCTCAGTTTATAAAGGGCGAGTCAGTTGCAGCAAGTCATATTTTAGTAGATTCTGAAGAAAAAGCAAACGAATTAAAGGCGAAAATTGAAGCAAATGAAATATCATTTGAGGATGCCGCACGTGAAAACAGCTCTTGTCCTTCAGGTCAAAATGGTGGTGCTTTAGGTGAATTTACAAAGGGACAGATGGTTCCTGAATTTGATTCGGCTGTATTTTCTATGGAAGTAGGAGAAATCTGCGGCCCTGTAAAAACTCAGTTTGGTTACCACGTTATTAAGCTTACAGCGAAAAACGAGTCATCAGAAATGGCATTTGATGAAGTGAAAGCTCAGCTTAAAAACGCAATGATGCAGGAAAAACGTCAGCAGGCTTATGAATCAAAAATCAATCAGTTAAAGATTGTATATCCCGTAGATAAGTTCTAATTTATGACTGGTATATTTAGATCAGAACGTCAAAAATAAAGAATTTTAACAATTTTAAAAAAGAAGGAACTCAAAATTTTGAGTTCCTTTGTTTTTTATATTTTTGACTATGAACATTCTTCGCCTCTCGCTGTACCTATGTACAGCTTCGGATTCAGACTGCCCATTCTGCATCTAAATATCCTGGGTCATAATGACCATTTTCTTAATGGAGTACTATTTTTTAAGGAAAATTCCACATACTGGTCCGATATGAGATGCGATTAACGGACCTACTTTATATTCTATAACTTTACAGTTGGGGAATTTTTCTTTAAGTCTCTCAGTAATTTCTGCAACCTCGGCATCCAATTTTCCGTTGGGAATGTAGAATGTGGTATCGTCCTGATTAGGATGACGCTCGATTGCGTAGTCAAACATTTTTTTTGCAATTTTCTTTCTGCCACGTACCTTGCCCACTGCTGAAACTGTACCGTCAACTAAAGATAGGACGGGAACAATATCCAGCATATTACCAAAGACCAAAGATGCTTTATTTATTCTTCCGCCTTTTTCCAAGTATTCCAATGTGTTTGGAATGAAGTAAACAGTATAGCTGTCCATAAGAGCTTTTACTGCATCTATTATTTCAGGAATTGTTTTTCCTTCACGGGCAAGTTTTGCTGCCTCAATAACCGCCATGCCATAAGAGAAGGAGTAGCCGTAGGAGTCAAAAACTTCAACTACAGCATCAGGGTTTTCTTCTAAAATCATATTCTTTGCTAAGTTTGCATTGTTATTTAAACCGCTGGCCTTGGAAGAAAGAGTAATAAATAAAACTTCTTTTCCCTCATCAACGTATTTCTTTAATAAATCGTAAATCTCGCCCGTTGTGGGTTGAGAGGTTTTGGGAAATTCCTTTAAATTCTCCAAAAGGGCATAAAAATCATCCGAGAATGTATCAACGCCTGCAAGATACTCTTTGCCGTCAGCATAAATACGCAAAGGCAGTACTGCAACACCAAACTCTTCCTGCTGTTCTTTTGTAAGGTCTGCACCAGCATCTGTGATAATTTTAATTTCTGCCATATATAAATCGTCCTTTCGTTTTAGTTAAAGTGTATATTATATGTTTTTCGTCTGACAGAAAGGACTAATCCCATCGCCATACTAATAGCAAGAACAGATGAACCGCCGTAGCTTACGAAGGGCAATGGAATGCCTGTTACTGGGAGTAACCCTACTGTCATGCTGATATTCTCGATCACATGAAATGTGAGCCACGAACTGACGCCTGTACATATTATGCGTCCTAAATTATCGGTAGCATTTCTTGCTATATAAAAACACCTGAAAATCAAAATAATAAATATTATTAAAGTAAATGTAGTTCCTAAAAAACCAAACTCCTCCCCTAAAATGGAAAAGATAAAGTCTGTATCTTTTTCCGGTAGGTAGGAAAGTGAGTTCAGGGGACCACGTCTGTACCCTGTGCCCAAAATACCGCCTGAGGATACTGCAAGCTTTGAAAGATACACCTGATATCCTGAGCCAAGTAAATCTTTTTCAGGATTTAAGAAAACCTCTATTCTGTCCCTTTGATAATCGGACATTAAAAGCCACGCAAGGGGAAGTATGATTAAGGTAAGGGCTATTGCTGTTATAATGAATTTTGGTGCAATGCCTGAGACAAGCAGGCATGTGCTAAGCATAAATACAAATACAAGAGCTGTTCCTGTATCATTCTGCAATACAACAAGTCCAATAACAGGCAGGCATTTTAAAATAAAAATAAAAAGCTCCTTTGGGTTATTGAGCGTATTTTTTTCAAGCATAGAAGAAATGTTGCAGGATATATAGAGGCAAAACAGAATCTTTACAAATTCTGAAGGCTGAACACCTATTTTTCCCAAACGAATCCAGCTTATTGCTCCTGTCTCTTCTTTTCCTATGCCAAAAACAAATACAATTAAAAGAAAAAATATGCTCAAAAAATATATATGATTGGGGTTTCTTTGTATGCTGCGGTAATCCCAAAAAGAAATTAAAATCATTGAGATTAGCCCGAGACAATACGCAAATAACTGAACTTGGACTTTTCCTTTGTCTGCTGCAGAAAAAAGCGTTACTGCACCGATTGACATCAGAAAAATCACCGATGCTATCACAACAAAATCAGTTGCCAAAAAATGCTTTTTCAATATAGCACCTCTATTGTATCATAAATAATTTCATAAATCAAACCTTATTGTGTGTAATTTGGCAAAAAAATAAACTCCCGAAAATCCGAGAGTTTATTTTTTTATATTTTATTCGTAGTATTTTTTAGCTGATGTAAAGAGATTCATTTCAAATGTTCCCTCTACATTCTTATAAAGATTTGCACCAATACGCTCACTATGTCCCATCTTACCAAATACTCTGCCGTCGGGGGATAAGATACCCTCAATAGCGTAGTCTGAGTTGTTGGGATTAAACTGTACATCGTTTGTGGGATTACCATCTAAATCCACGTACTGCGTTGCAATCTGTCCGTTTTCAGCCAGCTTTTTGATTAAGTCATCTGGTGCTATAAATCTGCCCTCGCCGTGTGAAATCGGAACTGTGTATATTTCGCCGGGTTGTGTTCCCATTAACCAGGGAGATTTGTTTGACGCAACCTTTGTTCTGACTAATCTTGACTGGTGGCGGCTGATTGTATTGAATGTCAGTGTGGGGTCTGTATCCTTAGTATCAATGATTTCACCGTAAGGTACAAGACCGAGCTTTATCAGTGCCTGGAAGCCATTACAGATACCGCACATAAGTCCGTCGCGGTTTTTGAGTAAATCATGGACTGCGTCTTTGATTTTTGCGTTTCTGAAGAAGGCTGTAATAAACTTACCTGAACCGTCAGGCTCGTCACCGCCTGAAAAACCTCCCGGGATAAAGATTATCTGTGAATCTTCAAGCTTCTTTGCAAAGTAGTCAACAGATTCCGTGATTCCTGCAGCTGTCAGGTTTTTGATAACGATAATCTCAGGGTCAAGTCCTGCTCGAGCTGCAGCTTTGGCTGAATCGTATTCGCAGTTTGTACCAGGGAATACGGGAATCAGAACCTTGGGCTTTGAAACCTTGATTTTAGAGGGTGCAACTGTTGCTGCGGGGTATGCAAGGTCAGGGAGAGTCTTTATTTCTTTTGTGATATTGCAGGAATACACAGGTTCTAATTTGTTCTCGTAAATTTCTAAGAGTTCACACAAGCAAAGCTCTGTATCCTTATAGGATATTGTCTTTTCTTCTGTTGTTGTACCCAATGCTATACCTAAATCAATGTCTTCTGCAAGCTCTAAAACAAATGCACCGTAGCGGTATGAGAAGATGTCAGCATAATCAACTGTATCTGCGTACTTAAAGCCTAATTTATTACCGAAGCACATCTTCATAACTGCCTCAGCTACACCACCATAGGTGGGTGTGTATGCAGCAAGTATCTTGCCCTCACGAACGAGTTTTGCCACAGTTGCGTAAATTTCTTTTACGCTTGCAGCAACAGGCAGGCCGTTTTTGTCGTAGTCGGGTTTAACCAATACAACTTTGCTTCCTGATTTTTTGAATTCAGGAGATATGATATTGTTGATATTATCTGTTGTAACGGCGAAGGATACCAGTGTGGGTGGAACATCGATATCTTCAAACGAGCCACTCATTGAGTCCTTGCCGCCAATTGATGCAATTTCATAATCCATCTGAGCTTTGAATGCACCAAGTAAAGCTGATAAGGGTTTACCCCAGCGCTTGCCATCCTTTAATGGTTTTTCAAAGTATTCCTGGAATGTGAGGTATACTTCATTAAAATCTGCACCTGTTGCAATCAGTTTTGAAACTGATTCTACAACTGCCAAATATGCACTGTGGTAGGGGCTCTTTTCAGCAATAAAGGGATTGTAACCCCAAGCCATTAGAGATACTGTTGTTGTGTCTTTCTTTTCAACAGAAACCTTATTTACCATAGCCTGAACAGGCGTTAACTGATGCTTGCCACCGAAAGGCATAAGTACTGAGCCTGCACCGATTGTTGAGTCGAAACGCTCAGACAATCCTCTCTTTGAGCAGATATTTAAGTCATCTGCAATCTTTTTATATTCTGCAGCAAAATCTGTTCCGTAGTCCTTTTTAAATGTGTCAGGTGCAACGGGAGCAATATCAATATGCTTTTCTGCACCGTTTGAGTTTAAGAATTCGCGTGAAATATCGCATATTTTCTTGCCGTTCCATGTCATGGTAAGGCGAGCATCTTCTTTAACTTTTGCAACAACTGTTGCTTCTAAGTTTTCAGCTGCTGCCAACGTCATAAATTTTTCTACATCTTTAGCTTCTACAACAACTGCCATTCTTTCCTGAGATTCAGAAATTGCAAGCTCTGTACCGTCTAATCCGTCATATTTTTTGGGAACTGCATTTAAGTCAATATCAAGGCCATCAGCAAGCTCGCCGATAGCAACTGATACGCCGCCTGCACCGAAGTCGTTACAACGCTTAATGAGGAGTGATGCTTCTTTATTTCTGAAAAGTCTCTGGAGTTTTCTTTCTTCAGGTGCGTTACCCTTCTGTACTTCTGCACCGCATTCGTCTAAAGACTCTAATGTATGTGATTTTGATGAGCCTGTTGCACCGCCGCAACCATCTCTACCTGTTCTGCCGCCGAGCAAGATTACCACATCACCGGGAGCAGGAACTTCACGGCGAACGTTTTCTGCGGGAGCAGCACCAACGACTGCACCAATTTCCATACGTTTAGCCACATAGCCGTCGTGGTAGATTTCATCAACCTGACCTGTTGCTAAACCTATCTGGTTACCATATGAACTATAGCCTGCAGCTGCAGTTGTAACAAGTTTTCTCTGGGGGAGTTTACCCTTCATTGTTTCAGAAATTGGCTTTAAGGGATCGGCTGCACCTGTTACACGCATAGCAGAATATACGTATGCACGTCCTGATAGGGGGTCACGGATAGCACCGCCGATACAGGTTGCAGCACCACCAAAGGGTTCAATTTCTGTGGGGTGGTTATGGGTTTCGTTTTTAAATAAAAGCAACCATTTCTGGGTTTCGCCCTCAACGTCAACGTCGATTTTTACTGTGCAGGCATTGATTTCTTCTGATTCGTCAATCTTAGGAAGCTTTCCGGCGGATTTTAAGAATCTTGTTGAAATTGTAGCCAAATCCATAAGGTTGATAGGCTTTGTTCTGCCTAATTTTTTACGGACTTCAACATATTCTTCGTATGTTTTCTGTAATAATTCGTCTTCGAATTTTACACTATCGATTGTGGTCAGGAAGGTTGTATGTCTGCAGTGGTCTGACCAGTATGTATCAATCATTCTGATTTCTGTGATTGTGGGATCACGGTCTTCTTTTATAAAGTATTGCTGACAGAACTTGATATCGTCAATATCCATAGCAAGACCGTAATCTTTTACGAAATCGGAAAGCCCCTTGTCATCTAACTTGGTAAAGCCAGAAAGTGTTGCAACACTTTCTGGGATTTCATAATCAGTCTTTAATGTAGCAAATGTATCAAGTGTAGCTTCTCTTGATTCAACGGGGTTAATTACGTATTTTTTGAAAGCTTCAATATCGCTGTCTGTAAGCTCTCCCTCTAATACGTACACTTTAGCTGAGCGAACCACAGGACGCTCGCCCTGAGAGATAATCTGGATACACTGTGACGCAGAATCTGCTCTTTGGTCAAACTGTCCGGGAAGGTACTCTGTAGCGAAGACGTATGCACCATTGGAGTTTTTAACTGTATCAGTTGTGATATCTAGCTGAGGCTCAGAGAAAACTGTTTTAACGGCGTAGTCAAAAAGGTCTTTTTCGATATTTTCTACATCGTAGCGGTTTAAAAGGCGAACGCCTTTTAAATTTTTGATACCAAGGAGTGTAACTGCATCATTAAATAGTGCAGCGGCTTCATTGGCAAGTTCTTTTTTCTTTTCTACATATACTCTGTAAACCATATTATTTAGCCTTTCTTTGATTATTTTAAAGCTTCTAATGCACGTTTGCCGATGTCATGGCGGTAAAAAGCGTTGTCAAAATGCACTTTTTCAACATTCTTATAAGCCTTGGCAAGTGCGTTTTCCAAATTGTCAGCAGTTGCTACAACGCCCAAAACTCTGCCGCCTGAGGTTAAGAGTTTGCCGTCAGAAAGTGTTGCTCCTGCAACAAAAACCTCTGCCTCACAATCGGGGTCTTTCGTGATTTCGAAGCCTTTTTCGTAGCCTTCAGGATAACCTTTTGATGCCATAACAACACACGCTGCAGCACCCTTTGAAAATTTAATGTCTAAATCAGCTAAGGTTTCTGACTCTACTGCTTTCATAATGGTCAAAAGGTCTGTTTCAAGCAAGGGGAGTACTACCTGTGTTTCGGGGTCGCCGAAACGGCAGTTGTATTCGATTACTTTGGGACCATTAGGTGTAAGCATAAGACCGAAGTACAAACAACCCTTAAATTTTCTTCCCTCAGCATTCATTGCATTGATTGTGGGTAAGAAAATCTTTTCCATACATTCGCGAGCTACATCTTCTGTATAATAGGGGTTGGGAGCAATTGTGCCCATACCGCCTGTATTCAATCCCTTATCTCCGTCCAATGCTCTTTTGTGATCCATTGATGAAACCATGGGAACAACTACGTTACCATCTGTAAATGAAAGGACTGAAACCTCGGGGCCAGTCAAAAATTCTTCGATTACGATTCTTGAGCCTGATGCACCAAAAACCTTGTCTTCCATCATGGATTTAACTGCATCGAATGCGGCGTCCCTGGTTTCTGAAATAATTACGCCCTTGCCTAAAGCTAAACCGTCCGCCTTAATAACTGTGGGGATGGGAGCTGTTTCTAAGTATTTAAGTGCTTCTGCCATATCTGTAAATACTTCATACTCTGCTGTGGGTATGCCGTATTTTTTCATAAGGTTTTTAGAAAATACCTTACTGCCTTCGATTTCAGCAGCACATTTTCTAGGTCCGAAGCAGGGGATGCCGATTTCATTTAAAGCGTCAACTGCACCCAGTACTAACGGGTCATCGGGAGCAACTACGGCAAAGTCTATTCCCTTTTCCTTTGCAAATTCTACAATGGCAGAAATATCTTTTGCACCAATATCAACACAAGTAGCATCCGCAGCAATACCGCCATTTCCGGGAAGTGCAAAAATTTCGGTAATTTCTTTATTTTCTTTTAATTTTTTGATTATTGTATGCTCGCGGCCACCGCCGCCTACAACCATTATTTTCATAAAAAGTCTTTACCTTTCTGTATTAGTAAATGGGGAAGTTTTCACAAAGTGCCATTACTTCTGCTGATACCTTTTCTTTATTGCCCTCAAAGTCTTCAGCAACAAGTCTTATCCAATGAGCGATTTTCTTCATTTCTTCCTCACGGAAGCCTCTCGTTGTAACAGCAGGTGTACCGATTCTTACACCGCTTGTAACGAAAGGACTCTGGGGATCATTAGGGATAGTGTTTTTATTTGCTGTAATGTGAACCTCGTCTAAGCGGTGTTCCATTTCTTTACCTGTTAAGTTAAAGGGACGAAGGTCTAATAACATTAGGTGGTTATCCGTACCGCCTGAAACAATGTTAAAGCCTTCAGCAATTAAAGCCTCTGATAATGCCTTTGCATTTTTTATAACCTGAGCTTGATAATCACGGAATTCAGGCTTTAACGCCTCACCAAATGCTACTGCCTTTGCAGTAATAATGTGCATTAAAGGACCACCCTGAATACCGGGGAAGATTGCCTTATCAATTTGCTTTGCAAGCTCTTCCTTGCACAAGATAAGACCACCACGGGGTCCGCGGAGTGTCTTATGAGTTGTTGTGGTAACAACATCAGCGTAAGGAACAGGACTGGGATGTAAGCCTGCTGCCACTAAGCCTGCAATGTGTGCAATATCTACCATCATATATGCACCAACTTCATCACAGATTTTGCGGATCCGCTCAAAATCAATTGTTCGAGAATAAGCTGACGCTCCTGATACGATTAATTTGGGTTTGCACTCTTTTGCAATTCTTTCCATTTCGTCGTAGTCAATCATACCGGTTTCGTCGTCTACACCATAAGGAACGATGTTGAAGTATTTGCCTGAAATGTTTACAGGGCTGCCATGTGAAAGATGACCGCCGTGTGCAAGGTTCATACCCATTACTGTGTCACCGGGTGTTAAGAGTGCAAAAAACACTGCTAAATTTGCATTAGCTCCCGAATGGGGCTGAACGTTTGCATGCTCTGCACCAAAGAGCTTGCAGGCACGCTGTCTTGCGATTTCTTCAACTTCATCTACGTGTACGCAACCGCCGTAATAACGCTTGCCGGGATAACCCTCTGCGTATTTATTGGTTAAAACACCGCCTGCAGCAAGCAGCACTGCTTCTGATACGATGTTTTCTGATGCAATGAGTTCAATGTTGTGCTGCTGACGTTTTAATTCTCTGTCACACGCAGCATAGACTTCGCTATCGAAGTCATTTAATTTTTCGAAAAAGTTTGACATTTTTATCCTCCGATATCTTAGTGATGGAACAGGCGCATTTTTGTAAATGCCATTACCATACCGTGTTTATTACATGTTTCGATTACATTGTCATCACGGATTGAGCCTCCGGGTTGAGCGATATAAGTTACACCACTTTTAGCAGCTCTTTCTACGTTGTCACCAAAGGGGAAGAATGCGTCAGAACCTACTGAAACACCTGAAATTGAATCTAAGTAAGCACGCTTTTCTTCTCTTGTAAATTCAGCAGGCTTTTCTGTAAAGTAGTGCTGCCACTTGCCATCAGCTAAAACGTCTTCTGAGTCTGTGTCCGAAATATATAAGTCAATGCAGTTATCTCTGTCGGCACGCTTTAAGTCATCACGGAAGGGAAGATTTAACACCTTGTCACTCTGGCGTAAGTGCCAGTTGTCGGCTTTTTGACCTGCTAAGCGGGTACAGTGGATTCTTGACTGCTGACCTGCACCTACACCAATTGCCTGACCGCCTACCGCAAAGCAAACAGAGTTTGACTGTGTGTATTTTAAAGTGATTAAAGAAACAATCAAATCACGTACAGCCTCATCGGGCAAGTTCTTGTTTTCTGTAACGATTTCTGATAATAACTCTTTATTTATTTCAAAGTTGTTTCTGCCCTGTTCAAATGTAATGCCAAAAACCTGTTTTTTCTCAATGGGAGCAGGAACGAAGTCGGGGTCAACTTTAATTACGTTGTATGCACCCTTTTTCTTGCCCTTTAAGATTTCTAAGGCTTCGTCGTCGTAATCAGGTGCGATAACACCGTCCGACACCTCTCGCGCGATGATTTTGGCAGTTGTCACGTCGCACTTGTCTGAAAGTGCAATCCAGTCGCCGAAAGAACTCATTCTGTCTGTACCACGAGCACGAGCATAAGCTAAAGCTAGAGGAGAATCATCAAGTCCCTCGATATCGTCTACGAAGCAGGCTTTCTTTAATTTGTCACTCATTGGAAGACCTAAAGCCGCTGATGTGGGGGAAACGTGTTTAAATGATGTAGCACAGGGAATACCTAAAGCTTCTTTCAAATCACGAACCAGCTGCCAACTATTAAATGCATCTAAGAAGTTAATGTAACCGGGTCTGCCGTTTAAGATTTCTATGGGAAGTTCCGAGCCGTCCTCCATATAAATCTTTGAAGGCTTCTGATTAGGGTTACAGCCGTATTTTAATTCAAATTCTTTCATCAGCCGATTTCCTTTCCGTTTATCATTCTGTTTTCTGTTGCGCCTGTTGCCAAATCAATATAGCGAACATACAGAGAAATCTTGTTGTCCTTATTTAGGCTTGTCCATATCATATCGCAAAAAGCATCAATATCATCCAAAATTGCTACTCGTTCAGGTTCCCCTGTGAATGTGGGGATTGGGTTGCCGTCACAGTTATAGGTGTGGATGAAATGACCAAGGCCTGCTATTGAATTATAGCAGTATGTGTATCTGTTACAAGCAGAACCTGTCTCATCTGCACTCTTTAGTATACTCATTTTGTAAGTGTATGAATCTGCGAACGTGAGCATAGCTGAAATTCTGGGTGTGAAGTTAGGAGCGTCTGGCTCAAACTCACGAGTTTCGAGTGCTTCTTCAAAGGTTTTGCCGCTCTTTATAAAGTCATACACTGTGTCCGTCTGGTCGCCGTTTGTAACAATTGTTTTGTTCTCCCAAACCTTGATGGGTGAGTATATGATTAATGAGGGGTCTTCCACTTTGCTTGGGTCGTGGGGGTAGATTGTAACGTTTTTGCCCTCTTCTTTAAAAATTCTGTTTCTTGAGTTTTCACTTCTGCCCATGATAAAGTAGGCAATAGCAGCATGTGTGCCGTCGGGTGTCATACCCACAACAATACCACGGCCAGGGTATGTGTTATTTGCTAAAATGTCAGCAAGACTGTCAATTTTATATACGTTCATTACATTACTCCTTAATGTATTTTTGTGAAATCATTTCGCAAGCTTCAGGAAGTATAATCCACTCCGCCTGTTCCATTACACGTTTTTGTAAAATCTCGGGGGTGTCGCCCGCCTCAATATAAACTGCTTTTTGCATTATGATATCACCGCCGTCGGGGATTTCATTTACAAAATGGACAGTTGCACCTGTTACTTTAACGCCGTATCTTAAAGCTTCTTCGTGTACCTTTAAGCCATAAAAGCCTTTTCCGCAAAATGACGGAATCAATGATGGGTGCACATTTATAATTCTGTTTTCAAAAGTTTTGGTAAAGTCACCACTTAAAATTTTCATAAAGCCTGCAAGGACAATTATGTCGATTTTGTTGTCCTTTAAGGTCTTTATAAGCTGTGCTTCAAAGTCGGGTGATTTTGAAGGAATATAAGCTGTGGCAATGTTATTATTTTTTGCACGTTCCAGAGCATAGGCGGACTCAACATTTGAAACCACCAAAGCAATTTCACCGCTTTTTATAATGCCGGACTTTTGGGCATCAATTAAAGCCTGCAAGTTTGTGCCGCCGCCTGATACTAAAACCGCAATTCTTGCCTTTACCATAAGATTACACCTTCTGAATCTTTAATAACCTCGCCTAAAATATAAGCATCTTCACCATTGGCTCTTAAGATTTCTAACGCTTTTTCTGCATCTTCTTTTGCAACAACAACGCTCATACCAACGCCCATGTTAAAGGTGTTGAACATATCACGTTCGGGGATGTTGCCCGCTTCTGCCAAGAGCTTAAAGATAGGAAGAACGCGAACATCTGACTTTTTAATTTTAGCAGAATATCCTTCGGGAAGTGATCTCGGAATGTTTTCGTAGAAGCCACCGCCTGTGATGTGAGATACAGCCTTTACTGTAACTTCATCAAAGAGTGCAAGCATGGGCTTTACATAAATCTTTGTGGGTGTAAGTAAGGTTTCGCCGATTGATTTACCGCCGAGTGCTTCAACGGGAGATTTGATATCAGCCTTTTCTACATCAAATACCTTACGAACAAGGGAAAAACCATTTGAGTGAACACCTGAAGAGGGGAGTGCAATTATTACATCGCCCTCGGCAACTGTTTTATTGTTTACAATTTTTTCTTTATCAACTATACCTACAGAGAAACCTGCAAGGTCATATTCGTCAATGGGATAAAATCCTGGCATTTCTGCTGTTTCGCCGCCGATTAATGCAGCACCTGACTGAACGCAGCCCTCGGCTACGCCTGCAACGATATCTGCGATTTTTTCAGGAACGTTTTTGCCGCAGGCAATGTAGTCCAAGAAGAACAAGGGTTTTGCACCGCAGCAGATAATGTCGTTTACACACATTGCAACGCAGTCGATACCAACTGAGTCATGCTTGTCCAATAAGAAGGCAAGCTTTAACTTTGTACCTACACCGTCTGTGCCAGAAACTAAAACGGGTTCTTTCATTCCTGAAATATTGGGTAAGAAAAGACCGCCAAAACCGCCGATGTCTGTCATAACACCTTCGTTCATTGTTCTTTCTACGTGTTTTTTCATAAGTTTTACAGCATTGTAGCCTGCAGTAATGTCAACTCCCGCTGCTGCGTAGCTGTCTGATTTTGAATTAGAATGCATAATATTTCGTCCTTTCATTTAGGCATAAGAGAGTCAAACTCAATATGCTTATTCTTTTCCGTTCCAACAGTATGTGCAAAGCTTACATCTGTCGAGGCCTATTGCTTCTATAAGACCGTCTAACGACTGGAAGTCTAAGGATGCAAAGTTGAGTTTTTTGCATATTGCGTCCCTCAATGCTTTGCCGCGTTCGGTTGAACTGTCGCTATATTCGTCCAGGTGGTTAAGACCTTCCTCGCCTTCAAGCTCTAAAACTGTGCGTCTTGCGATTAAATCAGTTTCGTTCTTGACGTTTGTAAAATCAAGGTACTTACACTTGTGCATTATCGGGGGACAAGCGGAACGCATATGAACCTCTTTTGCTCCGTTGTCGTAGAGGAAGTCTACCGTTTCTTTTAACTGTGTACCGCGAACTATTGAGTCGTCAACAAAAAGCAGTTTTTTGTTCTCGATTAGCTCGTGTACAGGAATTTGTTTCATCTTTGCTATTTTATTTCTGTCCGCCTGACTTGGAGGCAAGAAACTTCTTGGCCAGGTGGGGGTATACTTAATAAAAGGCCTTGCAAAGGGAACACTTGATTCATTGGCATATCCTATTGCGTGTGGTGTGCCTGAATCAGGGACGCCGCTTACATAGTCTAAGTCTTCTGTATTTTTTAAAGCTTTATCATTGCGTGCCATAATGTGACCATTTCTGCATCTCATTACCTCCACATTAATGCCCTCGTAGTTTGAGGTGGGGTAGCCATAATAGCTCCAGAGAAATGCACAGATTTTCATTTCTGCCTCAGGAGGGGAAAGCTGTGTGAGTGATTCGGCTGTGAGTTCTACAATTTCGCCCGGTCCCAATTCTTTATAGTCATCGTAATCAAGTTTTCTGTAAGCGAATGATTCAAAGGAAACCGCAAAGCCCTCGTCGTTTTTGCCTATCTGAACGGGATGTCTGCCAAATTTGTCACGGGCAGCAATAATATTGCCATTGTTCTTTAATATGAGAATTGAGGCTGAACCTACAATAACGCTCTGTGCAAACTTTATACCGTCAACAAAATTGTTTTTCTGGTTAATAAGGGATGCCACAAGCTCAACTGAATTTACCTTACCGCCTGTCATTACTCCGAAGTGTCCGCCGTCGGTTAATAAATATTTCTCGATTAACTCCTCTGCGTTGTTCACTATGCCCACAAGTGCTATAGCATATGTTCCGACATTAGAACGGATTAAAAGAGGCTGTGGGTCATTGCCACTGATACAACCTATTGCAGAATTCCCGTGCATGTCGTCAAATACGTCGTGAAATTTTGTACGAAAAGGTGTGTTTTCTATATTGTGGATATCACGCTGAAGACCAATGTTTTCATCATACGCCGCGATACCGCCTCGTTTTGTTCCTAAGTGTGAGTGGTAGTCAGTTCCAAAATAAACATCGCCTATGGCACTGTGTTTGCTGACTGCTCCAAAAAAACCGCCCATGGGGTTTGCTCCTTTCGGGATTAGTTGTTATATTTTTCTGCTATTTCTTTATTTTTTGCTAAAACTTTCTCTGCGCCTGTTTTGCGCTGTGCGTCGAGCTTTTCAGCTAAATTTTTATCTTCTACTGCTAAAATTTGAATAGCGAGTAATGCTGCATTTCCTGCACCATTGATTGCGACAGTCGCAACAGGAATGCCTGTGGGCATCTGTACTGTTGAAAGCAGTGCGTCCATACCATCTAAGTTTGAAGACTTAACAGGAATGCCGATAACGGGTAATGTGGTGTTTGCTGCAATTGCACCAGCCAAGTGTGCTGCCATGCCTGCTGCACAAATTAATGCACCATAGCCGTTTTCTCTTGCGTTTACTGCTAAATCATGTGCCTCGGCGGGTGTTCTGTGTGCAGACAGTACGTGTACCGTGTAGGGCACGTCAAAATCGGCTAACATATTTATTGCTTTTTCAACAACGGGTAAGTCGCTGTCGCTTCCCATAATTATTGCTACTTTTTTCATAATATCATACCTTTCATCTGAAAATAAAAACAAAAATGGACAGACCTATCTACATTTATGTAAATGGGCTGCCCAGACGGTCGACATAAATACCAAATTTTTCTGCTCCCAGGCAGTGAACTCTGCCAATCCGTCAGTTGCAAAAAAATTCCCTTAATTCTATACCTATAGTATATAAAAAAATGCCGATAAAGTCAATGTTATTTTGTCAAAAAAAGTAATAATATTTTGAGTTTTTTATGTTTTTTATAGGGGTTGTTCCACGAATTTTCCTCCAAGTAGCACATAAGCTGATTTAAATCCTGCATTCTTTAAAGTTTCTGTGGATTCTTTAAAGTTACAATCAAGAAAATCTGCGTTGTGGCAATCAGATGTAAGTATTATGCGTGCACCTTTTTCGTAAAGTCTTTTTAAAATGGGAAATGCGGGGTAGGGTGCAGTTCTATAGCCTCTTGAAATCGCTCCTGTGTTTACTTCAAACAGGTCACAGTGAGGAATTACTGCGTCTATAGCGTCAAACACCATGTTGAGATATTCCTTGGAATTCTCATCAAAATATTTGTTTCCCTCATTAAATTTAGCCACAAGGTCAAAGTGACCCACAATGTCAGGTTTTACCTTGCCTATTTGTGCGACTGCTTCAAAATATGCCTCTACGAATTTCAGATAACTTCCGCCAAAGTGTTCGCGTATAAAGCTCTGAGTCAATTCTTCTGTATTATCTACAGGGAAAAGTCTGCCTTCGTCTGATTTTGCGTAGTGGACAGAGCCTATAATGTAGTCGTATTTTTGTCTGTCAATCAAAGAATAAAGGTCACACTCGCAACCTAAGTAAATTTCGATTTTATCCTTATATTTCTCTTTTAAAAGATTGATTTCATCTATGTATTTTAATGTGGAGTCAGGAGTCATACAGTATTCATCGTCGTGGGGAGTGTAGGCATGGCCTGAAAACCCCAAAGATGTAAAGCCCTTTTTGATAGCGGCTCTTACCAATTCTTCGGGCGAGTTTTTTCCGTCACAATATACTGTATGGGTGTGGAGATTTGATAAAATCATTTTGTCATTTTCTCCTGTTTTACCTTGTGTTCTATGATGTCGCGTGAGGCAAGCTCATTCATAACATCGTCAACAGTAATACCCATTTCTACCATTAAAACGAGCGAATGGTACATTAAATCTGCAAGCTCGTAGATGGTCTCGGCTTTGTCATTACCCTTGGCTGCAACGATAACTTCAGTAGACTCTTCGCCAATCTTTTTTAAGATTTTGTCTATGCCTTTTTCAAAAAGGTATGTGGTGTACGAACCTTCGGGCATTTCTGTCTTTCTTCCCAAAAGCTTTTTGTAAAGAGATGCAACGGAAAAATCTATGGGTGTGTCGCCAAAGATTGTGTCATTAAAGCAGGAGTCTGCTCCTGTGTGGCAGGCAGGACCATCTTTTTTAACCATAACCACTAAAGCATCGCTGTCGCAGTCTGCAGTGATTGATTGAATGTATTGGTAGTTTCCTGAGGTTTCGCCTTTGCGCCAGAGCTCCTGACGAGAGCGTGACCAGAAGCAAGTTTTGCCCTCAGCCATACTAATTTCTAAGCTTTCTTTATTCATGTAGGCAAGTGTTAAAACTTTTTTTGTTTCTGCATCTACTACGATTGCAGGAATTAAGCCTTTTTCGTCAAATTTAAGTGTTGATATATCCATATTAATTTCCATAGCCTTTCTGCCCACAGATAGTAAATTATGAATAAATATATACGTAGCTTATCGTGGGCAGATAAGGCGTATAATGGAAATTGTGCACATCGCCGTTTCGCATCATTTATGATGCGAAAAATTCGGCGGTGCGATAGATTCCGCCGGAGGCATATAACGCAAGTATTTGCGTTACAACCTCACATTTATATTGTTTTTCTGTAATTCTTCTTTTAAGTCGTGTATTTTTACCTCGCCGAAGTGGAAGATTGAAGCAGCCAGTCCTGCGTCGATTGTAGGAATCTCTTTAAATAATGTTACAAAATCCTGGATTCCGCCAGCACCGCCTGATGCAATGACAGGGATAGAAACTAATTCCTCAACTGCTTTTAACATTTCCAAATCAAAGCCCTGTTTTACCCCATCAGTGTCAATGCTGTTTACAACAATTTCGCCTGCACCATTATTTTCTCCCATTTTTATCCACTCAAGGGCATCAATGCCAGTAGCAACTCTTCCGCCATGAGAAAAAACTTCGAATTTGCCGCCTGCACGCTTTACGTCAACAGACAAAACTACGCACTGACTGCCGTAACACTTTGCGGCCTCCTCTATTATTTTAGGATTTTTGATTGCCCCTGAATTTACAGAAACCTTGTCCGCACCGCACTTTAGCACTCTGTCAAAATCAGCCAAAGTATTTATGCCTCCACCAACTGTTAATGGAATAAAAATTTTACTTGCGGCATCTTTTAAAATATCTGTAAAAATACCTCTGCCTTCAGCAGATGCGGTGATGTCGTAAAACACAAGCTCGTCAGCACCGCAACGGCTATAGTAATCTGCAAGTTCTACGGGGTTTGAAACGTCAGATAACCCTTTAAAGTTTACGCCTTTTACAACTCTGCCGTCCTTAACATCGAGGCAGGGAATTATTCTTTTTGTTATCATTTTGCCACCTCGATTGCATCGGCTAAATTAACTGCACCAGTGTAGAGTGCTTTTCCTAAAATTGCACCATAGAGGTTCATTTCTTTTAATGCTTTAATGTCTTCCATAGATGAAACACCGCCTGATGCTACTATGTCGATAGAGTATTTTTGGGACAAATCACGATATAATTCTAAATTTGTACCCTGCATTGCACCGTCTTTTGAGATGTCTGTGCAGATTACACAGGATGCACCAGCACACTCTAAATCGGAGAATAACTCATCACAGGAAATAGAAGAAACTTCTGTCCAGCCGTGGATTGCTACCATTCCGTCTGAAATGTCAACACCGATGGCTATACGTTCGCCATATTTTTTAATCATTTCCTTGGTAAAATCGGGATTTTTTATTGCAATTGTACCCAGTATTACACGAAAAACGCCTGCGTCAATATATTGTTTTATAACTTCTTCTGACCTTACACCGCCGCCAATTTCGACTTTTAAATTTGTTTCGTCGCAAATTGCCTTTATAATGTCAAAGTTGTGAACGTTGCCGTCTTTTGCAGCGTCTAAATCTACGATGTGGATGTATTCAGCACCGCACGCCTCAAAGTCTTTTGCAACTGATACGGGGTCGTTGCTAAAGACTGTCACTTTGTCGTAGTCGCCTTTTAAGAGTCTTACGACTTGTCCGTTTATTAAATCTATTGCAGGGAAAATATTCATCTTATAACTCCTTGAATGCTCTTAAAATATTTAAACCTACTTCGCCGCTTTTTTCAGGATGGAACTGAACGCCGAAAACGTTGTCACGTGCGATTGCGGCGGTAAGTTCTGCACCGTATTCCGTGGTAGCAATGGTATCGGGAGCACAGTCTGTACAGTAGTATGAATGTACGAAGTAAACGTGTTCGCCCTCGTTTACATAGCGGAATATGGGTGATTTTGGCTTATCTTTTGGGAAAATTAATTTATTCCAGCCAATATGGGGAATCTTGTAGTCGGCAGGGACAACACCCTCCATAGAAACTACATTTCCAGGGATAATATCGAGCCCTGAGTATTCGCCAAATTCAAAGCTTTTTGTAAGCATCATCTGCATACCAAGGCAGATGCCCAAAAAAGGTTTGCCGCTTTTTGCCTCTTCAATTACCACCTTATCAAGCCCTGTGGCACGAAGTTTACTTTCGGCGTCACGGAATGCTCCCACACCTGGGAATATCACCTTGTCAGCTTTTTTGATTGTGGCTACATCGGATGTAAGCTCGATGTCAGCACCAATATATTTAAATGATGAGCATAGGGAAAAAATATTCCCTACGCCGTAGTCAACTATTGCAATCATTATAGTACGCCTTTCTATAATACGCCTTTTGTAGAGGGAATTTCGTTTATATGTTTTTCATCGATGGAAACAGCAATCGCCAATGCTCTGCCCAAGGCTTTAAACATTCCTTCTGCCAAGTGGTGAGCATTTTCACCTGAGAATTCTTTAAAATGTAAAGCCATAGGGCAATTACGCACAAAGCCTAACATAAATTCTTTCACAAGCTCTGTGTCGAAGTCGCCGATTGTGGGTGTGTCAAATTCTACCTGATAGCCTAAGTGTGCTCTTCCCGAAATGTCGATAGCACAAAGCATTAAAACCTCGTCCATAGGAAGAACGAAAAAGCCGTAACGCGTGATACCACGCTTGTCACCTAAAGCTTCATTTAATGCCTGACCTAAAGCTATACCGATATCTTCTACTGTGTGGTGATAATCAACTTCGGTATCGCCACAACAACTAACGTTTAAATCAAATGAACCGTGGCGGGCAAAAAGTGTCAGCATATGGTCCAAAAAGCCGCAGCCTGAGTTGATTTGTGACACTCCCGTGCCGTCAATATTTAAGCTTAATGAAATTTTGGTTTCGTTGGTATTTCTTATAATTTCACTTGTTCTCATTTAAGCACTCCTTTACTTTTTCTATAAAGGTTTCCATCTCTTCCTGTGTTCCTATTGTGATTCTGTTAAAATCACAGATTTCAGGCGCGGAGAAGTGGCGTACCAGTACGCCTTTATCCTTTAGTTTTTCATACAGGGTCTGGCCTGAAATTTTATCACTCTTAGCAAAGATAAAGTTTGTACAGGAGGGAATACAGTAAAAGCCTAATTTCGTAAGTTCTTTTTCTGTATATTCGCGTGTTTTCATAATACGTTTGCAGTTATCTGCAAAGTAGTTATCACTATCTATTGCCGCCACCCCCGCAACCAAAGTTAATCGGTTGATATTATAGGGGTTTGTTGAATATTTTATCTTTTCTAAGTCAGCGATAATTTCAGCGTTGCCTATGGCAAAGCCGAGACGTGCACCCGCAAGTGAACGTGACTTTGAAAAGGTTTGTACAACCAGCAAATTGTCATACTCATTTGTGAGAGTAACTGCACTCTCTCCGCCAAAATCAACGTATGCTTCGTCAATTAAAACAATATTCTCGGGGTTTGATGCAACTATTCGCTCAATGTCTGACAGCGAAAGCGTCAAGCCTGTGGGAGCATTGGGGTTTGCAATCACTATGTTTTTATTGATACCGATGTAGTCTTCGGCATTTATTGAAAAGTCTTCCCTTAATGGGATTGTTTCGTAAGAAATTCCGTAAAGCTCTGCAAAAACCTTGTAAAATCCGTATGAAATTTCAGGGAACACCACAGAATTTTCTTTTGAACAAAACGCCATAAAGTAAAAGTTCAATGACTCGTCAGAACCGTTTGACACAAACACGTTTTCGGAAGAAACGCCGTAACGTGCAGCGAGTTTTTCCTTTAAGGTTTTGCACAGAGGGTCTGAGTAAAGACGTAAATCTGCTACCTCAGAGGCACTAACTGCTGCTACTACCTCAGAAGACGGTGGGTAGGGAGATTCGTTCGTGTTGAGCTTTATGTATTTTTTATCCCTTGGCTGTTCGCCTGGGGTATAAGCCTCTAACCCTTTTAAGTTATCGTTTAAAAATTTACTCATTGTTTTCCTCTCTTGTTCTTACAACTGCGCTTCTGGCGTGAGCGGAAAGGCCTTCTTTTTCTGCAAAGTAGTAAACGTCTTCTGCCATGCCTCCGAGCGCTTCTTTTGTAAAATATGTAAACTGTGTTTTCTTTATAAAGTCATCAACGGACAAGGGACTTGAAAATCTAGCTGTGCCGCTTGTGGGCAGTGTATGATTTGCACCTGCCATGTAATCTCCCAAAGCCTCGGGGCAGTATCTTCCCATAAAGATTGAGCCTGCGTGGCGAATCTTGTCAAGATAATCAAAAGGATTATCAACCACAAGCTCTAAATGCTCGGGGGCAATTTCATTTGAAATGTCTATGGCAACAGACAAGTCAGCAGCCACTATAATTTTGCCGTTATTATCAATGGATGCTCTTGCGATTTCCTCGCGGGGAAGAGTGGAGAGCTGAATTTCTATTTCTTCTGAAACTTTTTCGGCTAACTCCATACTTGTAGTAACAAGTACCGCACTGGCTAACTTGTCGTGTTCTGCCTGTGAAAGCAGGTCTGCGGCTAAGTGCTTGGGGTTTGATTTTTCGTCCGCAACAATCAAAATCTCGCTGGGACCTGCTATCATATCAATTGAAACTACGCCGTATACTTGCTTTTTCGCCTCTGCCACAAAGGCGTTACCGGGGCCTACGATTTTGTCTACCTTGGGTATGGTTTCTGTCCCGTAAGCTAAGGCTGCAATTGCCTGAGCACCGCCAACTTTAAAGATTTTATCCACTCCTGCAACTTTTGCTGCTGCCAAAATTACGGGGTTTATTTTTCCCTGTTTATCAGGGGGTGTTACCATAACAAGTTCAGAAACACCTGCGATTTTTGCAGGGATGCTGTCCATCAAAACTGTTGAAGGGTACGCCGCAGTACCACCTGGAACATAGAGTCCCGCACGGTCAACAGGTATGATTTTTTGTCCCATAATTGTACCATCGGAGTTTTCAATGCGAAACCCCTCACGTTTTTGTTGAGTATGAAAGCGTGTGATATTTTCTGCAGCACGTTTTAAAATTCTTATAAATTCAGGGTCAACCGAGGAGTATGCCTCCTCAATTTCTTCCTCTGTCACCTGTAGTGTCTTTACACATACACCATCAAATTTTTTGGTGTAATCAGAAAGTGCAAAGTCACCGAATTTTCTTACGTTCTTTATAATATCAGCAACCGTTTCTTCCACGTTCATTTTTGGTTCAACACGGGCAAAAATCTCGGAATTTTCCACCTCGTCGTATTTATATATCTTAATCATTTTTTATCACCTGTTCAGAGAGTTTCTTCTGTATATCAGCTATTTTGTCCGCCTTGAATTTATAGCTTGATTTGTTGGAAATAAGTCGTGCTGAGATGGGCACGATTGTTTCAAAAACCTTTAAGTTGTTTTCCTTTAAGGTTGTGCCTGTTTCCACAATATCAACTATGACGTCTGAAAGCCCTAAAATCGGGGCAATCTCGATAGAACCGTTTAATTTTACAATGTCTATTTCACGACTTTTTCCTGCGTAATATTTTTTTGTTATATTTACAAACTTTGTGGCAACACGCAAGGTTTTGTCGGTATTGTCACGAAAATCAGCTTTTGAAGCTACTGCCATTCTGCATTTGCCAAGATCCAGGTCTAAAAGCTCATAGATGTCAGGCTCATATTCTAAGAGAATATCCTTACCCGCAACACCGATGTCGGCAGCACCACGCTCAACATAGATTGCAACGTCAGAGGGTTTTACCCAAAAATATCGAACGCACTTTTCAGGATTTTCAAATATGAGTTTTCTGTTGTTTTCGCGGATTGAGGGGCAGGGGTATCCTGCACGCTCAAACATATCGTAAACTTTTTCGCCTAATCTGCCTTTCGGAAGAGCGATATTTATATAATTATCCATGGTAGCACCTCTATTCAAACCTTAAAAGTGTTTTGTACTTTAACCCTTCGGGGGCAGTTTTTTCTGCTAATACTCTGTTGCCCTGTGAAGTAAGTGTATCAACTGTTTTTAGAACTTCTGAAAGCTTATCTGTGTCATTGTACAAAAGTAAAATATCTGTATCGTATTCTTTTGTTTCTTCCATAAATCTTTCTAGGAAGTCTAAGTAAACCGCAAAACCGATAGCTCCCGATTTTTTACCCATTTTGTTCATTAAAAGGTCGTATCTGCCGCCGGATAAAATTCCTGTGGGGATTCCTTCAATGTAGCCTTTAAACACGATTCCGCTGTAATAGTTCATATCGTTAACAATAGAGAAGTCAAAGTGAATCTTATCTTTGTCCTGTAAATTCTTTAAAATATCGGCAATAGTAAATATTTCCTCCAATGCATCGGCAGCACTTTCGGGGAATGGGATTGCTGAGAGCTTTTCTTCAATCTCATCAACTGTGCCATTTACATTAATAAGGCGTACTATCGTCTTGCTGTCGACGCCCTCGTTATCACAAAGCGAAATTAAATCGTGGGTGTTTTTCTCGCTGATAAATTTTAAAATCTGAGTTTTAATATCGTCATTGATTTCTGCAAGGACCGATGAAATCAATCCCATATGAGAAATATCTAACACGAATTTATCGGAAATTGCTGACAAGCTCTTTGCTGCCAGTGTCACAACCTCGCAAATATTGTATGTACCGATGTTTCCGATACACTCAAGACCTGTTTGCATAATCTCTTTAAAAGAATGGGTGTTCTTTGAAATTCTGTAAACGTTCTCATTATAGTAAAGCTTTTGTACACCGGATGAATCTGCTGAGTTTTTGATTATAGATAACGTTACGTCGGGCTTTAATGCAAGGAGTTTGCCGTTTGTATCATTAAATGTTATAACACTGTCAGAAACCAGGAAGTCTTTGTTTCGCACGTACAGGTCATATTCTTCAAACTTACTCATCTTAAACTGAGCATAGCCATATTTTGAGTATAATTCACGAAGAGCAAAAATCACCTTTTCCTCAGTTCGCATATATTCTGATTTGAGTTTCATTTTTTGTCTTCTCCTTTAGTTAAAGTTGCCGATTTCGGCAGTATTATCAACAACACTTTATTACTTTACCACTTTATCGTGATAAAGTCAAGCGTTTTTTAAAGAAATTGTGTTATGTTTTTTTATTTTCCTAAAAATCAGTAAAAAGATATGTAAAAAACATATCTTTTTACCGCAACATGCATTATAGTTTCGAATTTTCTTTTAACAGTTTTATGATTTTTTCTTTAAAAAGTCTTAAGTTATGTCTGATTGTTTCCTTCATGAGGTACAGACCATTTTTTGAATTAAGTACAGAATTTTCACTGTCAACAATTTTTATAAGATCTTTCGCAAGGTCAAAATAAACTCTTTTAACAAAATGATTTATAGAATTGGTAAAGTCCTTTGAATCGTGTATGTATTTATCTATGGGCAATAATACAATTTCAGGTTTATCTTCTGCCCAACGCCGTATTTTCTCATTCAGCACTCTGTGAAAGATATGCCTATTCTCATAAGAGGGTACAGTATATCCCGTGTATTCTCTTTCTGTTGGAAGTATAAGTACAAACGCAGAGGCACGGATATTCTTATAAATAGTATCAAGAGACTGTATCGTTATTGAACAGTCGCTGTTGTTTACATATTCATATTTGTCTGCAAAAGATATCAGGTCATCTTCTGTGAAATTGATATTTGATGTGAATATAGTTTTATTTATATACTTATCAAAATTCTGCTTATCAGTCAGGTCATAAAAACCTTCACAAAGGGAGATAAGTTCGTTAGTTTCTTTTCTTCTGTAAATCCCCAGATTGCCGTCAGAAAACATTGAAAGCACGAAACAATTAAAGGATGTCGAGGTAAGCTCTGTATCGAGCATTTTGTCGTCAAACCACTCAAAGTCTGAAAGTATGGTATTTTTTTGTTCTTGGCTTATTGTGAGTGCTGTCGCAATCTGTGCAGTATGGTTATGACCTTCCACAGATATTCCGTTCTTTCCCACATAGGTAAATTCCGTGTGGATTGTTTCACTTTCTTCGATAAATGAAAACATCTGTGACATATCGCAAGGACCTTTAATAAGAATTTTAAGGTCAGTGGAAAGCTTTTCAGCAGTGTAAGAATTTGTATTGTTAATCCATGGTGGCACAAAATCTTTGGATAATTCCTCGACAACATCACCATTTATCGCAAGCGATGGACATCCGAGGGTCATATATGTATATTGCTCAATTTTCATACCTAATGTTCTGCATGAAAAAGTAAAGTGTACAAGATTATTGTCCTTTATTGCAAAAAAACCGATAATTCCGTAATCGCCAAAATTGTCATTGGCTGTAACGTAACCGCAGGAGTATTCGGTATTTTGAAATAGTTCAATAAGTTCGGTCTTAGTATGACGTAGTTTTGTAAAGTTCAACTGGTTGCTTCTTTGTACAAGATCGTAAATTCTTTCTGCATTATTTGCGCAATCATATTTTATTTCAACACGGATACCGCAAGACATTAAAAAATCTTCGTTTGAAGAAAATCCATTTTTAAATTCTGCTTTTTGCTCTAAAATTTTATACTGGTTAAGTCGTTTGTGTGTCATATCTTTCTTTGTTGCATTCTCTGCGATGGAGTAAAGGGGGATGAGGTCTTCAGGAAGAGCGGTCATAATTTCGGGACAGTAAAATTCTGCCTCTTTTAAATTCTGCGGATTATCATCTACAAATAACACATTTACAGGTCTTAATGACATAGATGAGATAATGTCAAGCACGCGTTTGCCTTTTGGTTCCCAATTGATAGACGGAAAGACAAAATAATCCCACAGATTAAGATTTTTAAGAGTAACTTCTGCCGTGTAATAATCATTCTTCGAGCAGATGGAATTCACAATTCCCATATCCGTAAGATTTTTTATGAAATGCTCGTTCTCGGGAATGAGTGTGATATTTTCCTCGCTCACTGTACCGTTCCACAAGGTACAGTCAAGATCCCATATTATGAGTTTAATTTTAGAAAAATTAACCATAAATTTACTCCTCTTCAACATAACAACACTAATAGAAATATTTTAGCATATTTATATGTAATTTGTCAATCAAATTACCATTGCACACAATTGCACATTTTTTTGTGATACATTAAGTGTGAACCGGTTCTCAATCCAAAAAGAAAGGCGGAGATTATGGCCAGAAAAAAGCAGAAAAAACTATCAGAATGTCTTTCGGATATTTTAAATCTGAAGGTCAGAGAGGAAAATCTGGAATTCCTAGAGGGGCTTGGAATTAAAAAAACAAATGCCGACAACAAAATGTTAATAGCCGCACGGCTTTTTGAGAGAGCGTCGTCAGGGGAAATCAGTGCAATTAAAGAAATAAGAAGTGTGCTGGCAGAAACAGAAATTGATTCAGGTTCCATTGCAGAAATAATCGAGGCGGTGCGAAATGTCAGATAAGCAGATAGAATTTTCACAAAAGCAGGAAGAGGTTATTTCCCTGTTAAAGCACGAAAAGCTCAAAAGAATTAATCTTTTAGAAGGGTCTGTGCGTTCAGGTAAAACCTGGATAAGCCTGGTACTTTGGGCAATGTGGGTTGCAACGCAGCCGAAAGACGCCTCCTTTTTGATGGCAGCAAAAACGTTGACAGCACTGGAGCGAAATAATCTGAATTTGCTATCAAGTTTGGTAGGTGCTGATAACTTCAGATTCTCTATTGCATCAAAAAAAGCAGAACTTTTTGGAAGAAACGTATATTTAGAGGGTGCAAGCGACGTAAGGGCAGAAAACAAAATACGAGGCCTTACTCTGTGCGGTGCATATGTTGACGAGCTGACGCTGATTGATGAGGATTTTTTTGTGATGCTTCTTTCAAGACTTTCCGAGCCTGATGCCAAGCTTTTTGCTACAACAAACCCTGATTCTCCAAATCATTGGCTGATGACAAATTACATAGAAAGAGCAGAGTGCGGTGAGCTGGATTTTCTGCGAATAAAATTTTCTATTGAGGATAATCCGTATCTTTCAAAAGAGTATATACGTAGTCTTAAAAATGAATACACAGGTGTTTTTTATCAGCGGTTTATAAAAGGCGAATGGGTAGCAGCGGAGGGTGTTGTGTATCCCGAGTACGCTGATAATCCCCAAAAGTTTTTAAAAGACAAGCCCCAAGACGATGTCAGCTTTGCTACCATTGGTGTCGATTTCGGGGGGAATAAGTCTGCTCACGCCTTTGTTTGTCTTGGATTTACCAAAGGTTTTAGGCGGTGTGTTGTTTTAGACGAATTTTATTTAAAAGAGCAGATAAGTCCTGAGAGGCTATGTAATGAATTTGTTGCCTTTTGTAGGCGGCAGAAGGAAAGATATCGTGTATATGAAGCATATTGCGACAATGCAGAAACCACTCTTATCAGAGGACTGTCAAACGCCGTAATAAATTGTGGTCTGGCCATTGATGTAAAGAAGGCAAAAAAGACAAAAATTATAGACAGGATACGCTTTATAAATGCACTTATTGCGTCAAGCAGATTTGAGGTTTTAAAGAGTTGCAGTAATGTAAATGATGCTTTGTGTCAGGCAGTATGGGACAGTAGCGAGCAATGTGATGTAAGGCTTGATGACGGATATCGTAATGTGGATTCTTTGGATGCTTTAGAGTATGCGGCTGAACCATATATGAAAGAAATGATGAGCGTATCTTAAAAAGGAGAAAAAATGATAAAAAAAGCATTAATTGATTTAGGTTACACACCTGCTCCTGACGGCATGATGATGCCTGTGGAATTGTGGAAGTCCTGGTATGAAGGAAAGGTTAAATCTTTTCATGAATATCGTCAGTACAACGGAAAAAGAGTGTTAAGACGTACAAGAAAGTCTCTGTCTATGGCAAAGCGTGTATGTGAGGATTGGGCAGATATGATTTTTAATGAAAAACTTGAAATCAGTATGCCTGATAAGCGGCTGCAAAGTATTGTTGACGGGGTGTTAAACAAAAACAATTTCAGAGTTTGTGCAAACAGGATGATAGAATTATCCTTTGCGTTGGGAACAGGTGCTTTTGTGGAGCACAAGACAAAAGACGGGGTGTTAATTGATTATGTAAAGGCAGATATGATATATCCTCTGTCCTTTGCAAATGGAAAAATAACAGAATGTGCCTTTGCAAGCCGTATGATGATTTACGGGGAAATGCATACATATTTAAACATTCATGTTATAGAGCAGGGCAAATATGTTGTGATAAACAAGCTTATATGTGAGCGTACCAAAAAAGAAGTACCTCTGCCTGAGGGAATCTGTGAAAAATTCTACACAAACTCAGATGTGGCACTTTTTCAGATCTTTATGCCCAACGTTGCTAACAATATCTGCCCCGACAGTCCTTTAGGAATTTCGGTGTTTGCCAATGCCATTGATGTTCTAGAGGGTATTGACTTGGTGTATGACAGTTATCAGAACGAGTTCCGTCTTGGCAAAAAAAGAATTATCGTACCTCTTACCATGGCAAAAATTGAAATGGAGCAGCAGGGAGAAATTCTTCCTGTATTTGATGACAATGACACTGAATTTTACGCTATGAGCGGGGCTGATCCTGATAGTTTTTCTATCAGTGAAATTAATATGGATATTCGTGCTGATGCCCATGAAACAGGCCTTCAGAGAAGTATTGATTTGTTGTCTGATTTGTGCGGATTTGGTTCAGGGAAATACACCTACACAACAGGCAGAGTCAAGACTGCTACACAGATTGTATCAGAACAGTCGGATTTATTCAGAAACTTAAAGAAGCACGAGCTTGTAGCTGAACGTGTAATACGTGATTTGGTGAAAGCTGTACTTTATCTTTCGGGAGAAAATCCTGACGCTGAGGTTATTGTTAATTTTGATGATTCAATAATTGAAAACAGTGAATCAACAGCACAGCGTGCACTGCTCGAAGTACAAAACAACATTATTGATGCGGCAGAGTATCTGTGCCGTGTATATAAAATGCCAAGAGAGGCAGCAGAAGAAAAAATTAAAAGTATGAATTTAGAAGTTCATACTCCCGCGACTGCGGTTTAAATATATCGGTGCGTGCACCGTAAAAGCACGTAGAAAGGAAAAATATGAAAAGAGATTTTTTGACAGGTGAGCTTGGTCTTACCAAAGAAATTACCGACAAAATTATGGCACAGTACGGCGAATCCGTTAATTCGCTGAAATCAGAAAATGCACGACTTACAGAAGAAAATGAAAAATACCTCAAAAAAGCTCAAAATGCCGAGAATCTTGCATCGCGCTTGGCTGAGGTAGATGGAAAAAATCAACAGCTTGAGGAAAGTATAGGAAAACTCACGGTCGAGTTAAATGAATCAAAATTAACAGGTGCTTTGACCTCAGCGTTGATTTCTGCAGGCGCAAAAAACGTAATTGCGGCAGGTGCCCTGATTGACAAAGGTAAAATCACAATAGACGATACAGGAATTAAGGGGTTGACAGAGCAGATTGAAGCAGTAAAGAAGGAATGCTCATATCTGTTTTATGACAGCGGCTATTCCTCAGGTATGGCTCACTCATCAACACAGAAAAACACGGACGGCTTTACGAGTTTTGCTCGTTTAGCTGCTAAACTTAACTAAGAGAAAGAGGTATAAATAATGGAAAACAACATTCAGTTAGCTGAAAAATTCTTACCCGTAATTGACGATATTTATAAAAAACAGTCAGTTACTCAAGTTTTAGACAACGACACACAGGTAAATTTTGTAGGAGCAAACAAGGTTCAGGTTTTAAAGACAGCAACAACAGGTCTTGGTGACTACTCAAGAACAGACGGCTATCCCAAGGGCGAGGTTACAGCTACATGGGAAACAATGACACTATCTGTTGAACGTGGTAAGGAATTATCTATTGACCGTATGGACAACGAAGAAACACTCGGTATGGCATTTGGGGCTGTAACAGGTAGCTTTATGAGAGAATGGGTTGTACCTGAAATTGACGCATACAGATTTTCAAAGTATGCATCAACCGATGGTATTTCAAAAACATCCGCAACACTTACAGCAGATAACATCTTAGCCGCAATTGATGAGGCTAAAAAGCAGATGGATGCAGACGAAATTCCCGAAGAGGGCAGAATTTTATTTGTAAATTCAGACCTTCAGTTGTTACTCAATCAGTCTGTTTCACGTTCATACGGCAGTGACGCTGCAGTAAATACAATCATGGGTGCGTATAACGGCATGAAGGTTGTATATGTTCCTGCTTCACGCTTTGTAACAAAGCTTGAGCTTGCTGATGGAACATCCGGCTGTGGTTTTGCACGTGCGGAAGACTCAGAAAACATCAACTTTATGCTGGTTTATCCCGGTTCTGTCCTTCAGGTACAGAAGTTTGCAATGCCCAAAATTTTCACACCTGACGAAAACCAGGACAAGGACATGTGGAAATTCCAGTTCAGACTCTATCACGATTGCTTTGTGTATGACAATAAGGTAAAGGGTATTTATCTTAATACAGCAGAGTAATCCTAAAGGAATGGTTATATGGAATTTATAGATTATGCTTATTACAAAGAGGTGTATTGCGGTACTTTGTCGCAGGAAGAATTCAACAGGGTCTATCCTAAGGCCTGTGCATATTTTATGGGTGCAACAAGAGGAAGAGTGGAAGAAACAGATACTTCAATCTGTTTTGCACTTTGTGAGTTGTGCGATATATTTTATGAAGAACGCACGCGCAAAAGCATAAAGAGTGAGTCCTGTGACGGCTACTCTGTAACCTACGCAGATACGTTAAATACATACTCTTTGGCATGGGATGTACTGACTACATATCTTGAAACAAGCGGTTATCTCTACGGGGGGAGCAGTATATGAAAAACTTAAAAACAATCAAGGTTTTCAGATACGATGAAAGAGAAAATGGGTGGTCAGAGCATGAGATAGAAAATGTGTTTATTTCAGGTTTTAAAGAAAGCTACAATCTGTCAGATACTCTGGATAAAAATGTATCACAGGTTATGCGTGTAATGGGAAATGCTGAGTGCGACGTTAAAGTATCGGACAGAATTGTTCTGATGCCCTATGACGGAAGTATTTGTCCTGATAATGCTTTGGTTGTAGTTTCTGTTACGAAGAACGTATGTGGAGAAAATACATCTCATACGAAAATCCTGTGCAGGTAAATTTACAGAAAGGATAGATATGGTTACAGACATTTTAGACTATTTAAAAAACTGCCCTATTCTTTCAGATTTTAATATGAATGTGGATTTTTTGGGAAAAAATCCACATTCCCTTTCCATAAGCGGAAGACCAAGTACCGACATATTGAAAAAATATACGGATGGTGACACTTTAGAAAAGAGTGTGTATAAGTTAAGGCTTCGTCTTCCCTTTGGAATTGACAGGAACAAAAATACAGAAAACAGTGTTCTGGCAGAAAAATTGCAGAAATGGGTTTCGGAGCAAAGTGTAAAAGGATTCCTTCCTGATATGGGCGAGGAAAAGGTTGCGATAAATTCAGAACTATTTTTTTTAAGGGACAATGTTTCGTATTTTAGTGATACGGCAGTTTACGGGGCAGAGCTTGCCCTTACTTTTTACAAAGCAAACGAGAAAGGAAGTAAATTATGTTAGGAAAGTTAATAGGCAGACATGAAAAAGTTGCGTATTACGGTGTGCCGGATTCAGAGGGTAACGTAGTATATCACAGAATGTGCGGCTTTACCAAAATGGATACATCAAAAAATCCTGTTGAATATTCACGTAGATACATTGACGAAAGCTTTGAGCAGACAGATGTTGTGGCGATTTCTCCGTCAATTGCATTTACCTTTGACAGATATGCAGGCAATCCTGTGCACGACGATATTATTAAGATTTCTGACAACGAAATCTTAGGCACAGATGCAGTACGTTCTATCGTTTTGGTAGACGTATCTCAAAAGGATGATGCTGGAAAGTGTCCTGCAATTCTGCGTGATTTTTCTGTTATGGTGGAAACAGAAGGAAATTCCACAGACGCGTACACTCTAAGCGGTACAATGAGCACAAAGGGTGAAAAAGTGTTTGGTGAAGCTACAATTTCAGCAGATGCTAAAACCCTGACATTTACCGCCGATGAGTAGAGAATTTAATATACTCACAGATGCTTTACCCGATAGCGTGACATTATATGGGGAAAAATATCCTGTACATACAAGTTTTAAAAACTGGGTGAGAATTTCATGTATTTTAGAAAGAGAAAATTTAAAAGAACCGAAGATAATGGCAGAGATTTTAAAACTTTGTTATAAAGAAATTTTGCCGCCGAACAGTATGTCAGCGTTGCTTGGTGCGATTTCATTTTTAAGTAGGGGCACAGATTTTTCTGTGTCCCCTCAGGTTAAAAAAGAAAAATTAACATCATTTTGTGCAGACTGTGACTTGATTTATTCGACATTTTATTCAAAGTACGGAATTGATTTAGAAAAAGAAGATTTACATTGGTATAAATTCTGTTCTCTATTTGAAACATTAGCAGATGAAAATCCCTTTAAAACTGTGATAAAAATCAGAACAACTGATGAGGCCGAAATAAAAAACACCAAAGCACGCAGCACAATATCCGCCCTTAAAGCAAAGTACAGGATAAAGTCTTCAAAAGAAGTAGATGTGGGTGAGAATATATCAGATTTATTTTAAAGGAGGGTGTCCATGGAAGAAAATATAAAAGAAGTTATACAAGAGGCACATGAGCTGGGCGAGCAAATGGCACAAGCCTATGACAGTGGGTACATAAACTCTCTTTTAAAGACCAACACAAAAGTAGTACAAGCCTTCAAAACGAGATACGAAGCCATAGGATATCAGTTAAAATATGGTCTTATAACAGAGGAAGAATACTACGATAAGCTGGCACAAATTCGAGATATGTATTTTAGCCGTAACTCGCAGGAATGGCACAAATATACTGCCGAAATATATGACTACAAGGTAGGTGTAATGGAGAGTTACAAACAGGCCGTAGAGGACAATCTCAATGATATTTTAAAGATAAGTCAGCAAAAGTATTCCCAAATGAAAAAAGAGCAGGAGGCGTTTTCCTCTGATCTTCAGGATTTTGCAGGGGGAATAGGTCTTAAAAGCACCAAGATACAGATAGGAAATTATTACCCAAACGGTGATGCGTTAGTTTTTACAGAACACACACTAGCAGATTTTGATGAAGAAATAAAAAAACTTGAGCACTTCAGTCAGAGTCTTGAGCAATTGAAAGAAAGGGCACAGGATATATCGCCTGAAACCATTAGCTCGTTTTTTTCAGAACTTGGCAACATTTCCATAGAAGATGCGCAGGCAATGATGGATTTGCTGCTAAAAAGTAATGAAGCAGACTTTAATAAATATTTTGAATCCTACCAAAAAAGAAATGAGCTGTCAGACAGTATTTCCAAATCTTTTTATGAATCAGAGGCGGAAAGCATAGCCAATGAATTGCATCATGAGTTGGAAAGCGTATTTTCTGAAATACCAGAAGAATTCTTAGTTTATGGCGAAATGACGGGAGATAATTTTGTAGAGGGTTTTATGGGTAAAATAGACGGGCTGATGAGTAACCTTGAAACATTTTTATCTCAGGTAGGAATAGAAATATCGCAGAACGAATCGGGCACAAATCAGTCAGTATTTTCGCCCAGTTATTATTTTTACGGGGACAGGGCGAGTACGTCAAGAACAAGAATTATGGCAAAAAACGATGCTCTCTTTACTTACATGAGAGGTATGGAGTAGGGGAGGATACAATGAAGATTATTTATGAAAACGAAAGAGGAAAAGTTGTTATGTACGGCGGAGGAAACGGGATTTTCAATATAATTGAGATACGCGGACTTTCTATGCCTGAAAATAATGTTGATACGGTGTATTATCCTGATATGGCGGGATGTGTCGTAAATAAATCAACTTCTCAGGAAAGGATTATTACCATTTCTGGAGATGTGCGTGATGCCATGGGTAAAAATACAATGCGTGCGATGCATATAATATCAAACCCTGGCACTATGACGATAATATCAGGTGGTGTCAGCAGGAAAATTTTTGTACGCTGCATCAGTTTTGAGACAAACAAGCGTAAAGGTACATATATACCGTTTGTATTGCAACTTATGGCGGAAAATCCTTATTTTCAGGATGTAAATGAAACCAAGACAATAGTGAGTAAGTGTGGAGGTATACTGTCATCTCCGTTTGTGTTACCTTGCAGCTTGTCCGTAAGAAAAACACAGACTATGATAGTAAACAAGGGGGATGTCAATATAGAACCTGTATTTAGCTTAAAAAGCCCTGAGGGTGCAGTATGTCCTAAGGGAATCGTTATTGAAAATCTTAATACAGGTGCAAAAATTAAGCTTAATACTGATATTGCCCCAGACGAACAGATAAAGGTAGATGTAAAAAACAGGCGAATCACAAGCAGTAGACGTGGCAACATTATTTTTTGTCTTGATGATGAAACATCATTATCAGAATTTTTCCTTGAGACAGGGGTTTCTGATGTAGAGATAAGTGCATGGGACGCAGAGGGTAAAATATATGCAGAGTGCATGTACAATAACAATTATCTCTGTATCTGTTTATAAGGGGAGGTAATTATTTGGAGGATATAAGAATATACAATGAAAACCTTGACCTGATTGCGATAATCCCTGATTTTTTAGCATCAAACTGGGATATAAAATTTTCGGAATTCGGTACAGGAGAAATAGAGTTTACGCCTTCTGCCGACACTGTTTCCCTGCTTACACAAAACAAGCATCTTTTTTTGGTTCAGGGGGATATTCAGTCTGTTGTAACAGGGTACTGTATCGGTAAAACCTGTACTGTGTTTACGAGAACTTTAGAGTGGCTGCTTACAAAATTTGTAGTAAAAGAGGTACCTAAAGGAGAAAATTTAAGCGGAACGATAGAAAATATCCTGTCACATTTACCTGCGGAGTTTAATCTTGAATTTTACGGGATTGATGACAACTGCGATATGTCAGATTTTACACTTGATAAGGTTACGGATATGTACAGTGCTCTGAAAAAGTGTATCAAAGAACCAGATATTGGTTTTTCACTTCGTGCAAATTTTAAAGACAAAAAATTCACTTTTTCACTGAAAAGAGCAGTCGAAAACAAAGATATAATATTGTGTGACGAGTACAAAACCTCCTATGAAAGTGTCTATACCTACGACATACAGGAGGATATACAGGGAGGATACTACTATCATGAGTTGAAGTGTTTAGGAAAATACGATGCAGGAAACAATGTTCCTTCTATCAGCATAACTCCTGAAAATTATGGCACATATTATATCGTTTCGGGTGATGGACAAAGAATGGGTCTTTACTTAAAAAAAGGGGATATTTTAGCCTGCAGAAACAAAAATGGTGGATTTGAGGTAGTAGATGAAGCCAAACCTTTTTTAGTTGAAGTCTTGCCCGAAAATACAGGGATTTTTTCTTGGACAGGTGTACTTGATGCCATGAATGACTCAGATGCTCAAAAAGAATTTGAAGATAAAAAGCCTATGGATATCCTGACGCTTAAAACAAGACTTAAATACGGCACAGATTATAAAATAGGAGATATTATCAATACACGTTTTTACAGTGGGGGATGTTGCATAACCAAGAAAAAACTTGTATCGGGCGTTCATCTGTGGGTAGAAAGTGATGGGGTAGGTGCAAGTCCTACTATGACAGATTTATAAAGGAGGTTAAAAATGGCATATAAATACAGTTTTGCAGATAATGAAATTTATAGTGCAAATGATATAAACGCCATAACAAAGAGACTCGTAACATCAGGAGTGGAGGACAGTTTCACAGATGGTGTTGCTTATAACGTGTCAAAATTTAATGAAGCGGGTAAGCTTTTGTACACATCTGGTGCAGTACCTGAGAGTTGTTTATCATTAAAAGTGGAAGATGCAGGCGAGGGTAAAATTTTAATTAATCCAGGTAAGGCGTTTTTTGATGATGGTGCAGTTATAGAAATCGAGTCAGGTGGGGAGACACTCCCTTACGTTTCAGGCTCTAAAAACTACGTTTACTTAAAAAATGATTTAATCAACACAAACAGATGCTACCCGTGTTGTACAGTATCTGAACCTGAGGGAGATTATGTGCTTTTGGCAGAAATTAATGAAAACGGGGCAATTACAGATAAAAGAACTTATGCTAGGGGAAAATTGCCGGGTTATCAGAGTTTCGCGGGGAATGTAATGCGAATCCAGAAAACAATAAAATTAACAAGAAAAGGCACAGTAGGTGAAGATTATAGAAGTTCCAGTGGTAGTATCACTATTGATATCGGTAACAACAATTTTGAATATATTTTAACCTATGTAAAACGTTCAGAATCAATTCCTGCATACGGGACATTGCCGTGTCTAGGGATATACGACATTTTAAGCAACTCATACCTAGGTTTTCTTTGTACCAAAGAATACACCTATTCTTCCGGAAAACACATGTCATATGAGGCTGGGGTCAGCGAAAACTCGCTGTATATCAGTGGCGGCAAATGGATGGGACATAAGGCATATATCAACTTTGAGATAGATGATGGAAATTTGACTGTAACACTTAACACATACAGTGAAGAAACCGCTGCTCCCGGAAGCCTCGGCATAGACCTTATATTATTTTAGGAGGCAGATATGGTAAATTACAAAATTAAAATAAATTTTCAAGATACAAAAATCCTTACCTCCGATATAGAACTGGTTTCGGGAGATGTTGGTGCATACAAATTCAGCTTTGAATTTTACGATAACGGCAAAAGAGTTGATATTTCAAAATATATACTATCCGTCAGGGCAAAGCGTTCAGACGGAGTAGTTGTGGCCGGTGCAGGAAGTATACAGGACAATACCGCAGTATTTGTTCCTGAAAATAATTTTTACGCAGTTCCGGGAGAGCTTTATATGGAAATTGCTCTGTCCGATTATGCCGGAAGATATGCTACCACAAAAATTATAATTGCTTCAGTAGTGCAGGGT
>JAZNWB010000052.1:0-3286 GCA_045593125.1 Congzhengia sp.
ATACTTGTTTTAAAGAATAAAAAGGGAAATGTACGAAGCATAGACGTAGCTCACGAGCTTATGGTATCGAAGCCCAGTGTATCTGTTGCTATGAAAAATTTTCGTGAAGAAGGTTACATCACAGTAGACGCCGACGGAAACCTCTCTTTAACAGAAAAAGGTCTAATGATTGCAGAACGTGTATACGAGCGTCATCAGATAATAACAGAGGCTCTCATGTCAATCGGGGTTGATGAAATTACCGCCAAAGAGGATGCCTGCAAGATTGAACACGACATCAGCGATAAAACATTTGAAAAGTTAAAAGCGTTTATACAAAACAAAAGCGAGGATTAATTCTCGCTTTTATTTTGTATATTTTTTAAATTTTCTGCCATCCTAATAGAAAAGGAGGTCTTTGTATGAACGAAAGAAAAGAACAACCCATATCAGGCATTGCCTGTACAGTAACAAATTGTGAATATCACGGAGAAGGCGAAAAATGCTTTGCCGATTGCATCAGGGTTACCACTTGTGACCCCGTTCAGCAGTGTTCGGTTGAGTGTGCAACATTTAAACCAAAAGCAGGTCAATAAAAAGAGTGTAGCAAAATGAAATACATTTTGCTACACTCTTTTTTGGGGTGGACGGAAAATAGCACAGATTGGACAAACTGAACCCGTAGGGGTGTGCCCCGAAGTCGTACGTTGGTACGACGAGCGGTTCAGTTTGTTCAAAACACAAGGCAATAAAAAAACAGAAGGAATTCGTGCGTCGCGAATTCCTTCATTTAATTTCATGTTATTTAAACTTTGTTGAGAAAATTCAATGGCTTTATTATGAGATTTCCCTGCCTTGTGTGGTGTGTGCATTTTGCTACACCCGTTTTATTCACATCTACAAGGAATATCCACTAAGATTACATCGCCAATTACCTTTACATTACACCACGGAATTACTATATCATCTTTTTTTGAAAAATTTAAAATTTTCATTTTTCCGGGAACTACTATAGCCTCAATTTCTCCTTTACAAAGACTTACTTCCACATCACATACATAACCTAATCTCATAGCGTCATTTATGTTAATAACCTCTTTTTGTCTTAATTCTCCTGCTCTTTGCATATTTCTCACCTCAATAATATATATTAAAAGTAGTTGAATAATATGTAAGACAAAAGTTAAAACTAAAATCATATTGGAAGGTGTACCCGCTGCCTTCTGTATATTTTATTGCGGGGGAAAGGTTGGTACTATGAAACTATTAGATAACATCAGTCTTATTCTGGTAATCATCGGTGCTTTAAACTGGGGCTCAATCGGACTTTTTGGTCTCGATTTGGTAGGATATTTCTTCGGGGGTCAGTTATCGGTGATGAGCAGAATTATTTTCTCCCTTGTAGGTCTTGCAGGTCTGTGGTGTATTACACTGCTCTTTAAAGACAAAGTGCCTCAGGGCGACAGAAACTAAAACCTTACAGCACAGCAATTTCGCTGTGCTGTAATCTTTTTGTAAAAATATTTTAATTTGCTCTTCCCTTTTTATATTTTTTATGGTATAATAATGGCGTATATAAATGTTTGAATGTACATACGGTCTTGGTGCACGCCTGCAGCAACGGGACTTTATATATCGCAGGCAGAAAGGTCAAGGTAAACTATATGGCTATCAAAACTGAAAATGAAAACGGTGCTATCATTGTAT
Organism: Congzhengia sp.; assembly: GCA_045593125.1. Classification (GTDB taxonomy): domain Bacteria; phylum Bacillota; class Clostridia; order UBA1381; family UBA9506; genus Congzhengia. The sequence continues at coordinate 1,687 of JAZNWB010000052.1, forward strand.
CTGAAAATGTCATTGCCAGAATCGCAGGCGTAGCTACTTCTACTTGCTACGGCGTTGTTGGTATGGCGTACAAGAGTGCTTCTGACAGCATCGCCTCACTGTTAAAATGGGATTCAATCACAAAGGGCATAAATGTAACAACAGCTGATGACAAAATCAGTCTGGACTTACACATCATAGTAGAATACGGCGTGAACATAAACGTTACGTGTGAGAGCATCATCGAAAACGTAAAGTACGCTGTAGAAAACGCAACAGGCTTTAAGGTTGGCAGTGTCAACGTTAACGTCGAAGGCGTACGTATCAGTTAATTCGGAGGTGCTCAGATTTGTTATATACTGCTGATTACGAAGGGTTGAGCCGTGCCTTTTTATCAGGTGCGAACAAGCTTTGTAACAATAAAATTATTTTAAATGACTTAAACGTATTTCCTGTTCCTGACGGCGATACAGGCTCTAATATGTCTATGACAATTTCAGCTGCCGCTAAGGACATTTTAGCTAATGACTACACGTCTGTAGAAAAAGTTATGTCGGCTGTAGCATCCGCGTCTCTGCGTGGTGCCCGCGGTAACTCAGGCGTAATTTTATCTCAGGTTTTCCGTGGTATGTCAAGACGCTTGGTTGGTCTTACAACCGCTGATGCAAAAGATATTGCTGAATGTTTTAAAGAAGGTGTAGCAGCTGCCTACAAGGCTGTTATGAAACCTATGGAAGGCACAATCCTTTCCGTTGCAAGAGACGCAGCCGATGCTGCAATTGCAGCTTTAGATACCACAGGTGATATTGTGGAAATCGTTCGTGCAGCAACTGTTGCAGGTCAGGAAAGCCTCGCTCGAACACCCGAGCTTTTACCTCAGTTAAAGGCTGCAGGCGTTGTTGACTCAGGTGGTCAGGGTCTTGTCTACATCTTAGAGGGTGCGTTAGAATACTTAGAAACAGGTAAAATGGTAGAGCTCAACGACTCTCAGGTAAGCGTAAATACAACAATTGACAAAAAAGTTGCAGATGCAAATATTAAATTCGTTTACTGTACCGAGTTTTTAATTAACAAGGGCAAAGAGTCTTCTTCTGTTACACTTTTCCGTGACAGAATCGAGAAAAAAGGCGACTGTATGGTTGTAATTGACGACGACGATGTTGTTAAGGTTCACATCCATACAAACAACCCAGGTTTTGTTATTGAAGAAGCTTTAAAAATCGGTGAGCTTATAAATATTAAAATTGACAATATGAAATATCAGCACGACGAAGGTGCCAGCACCGCTGACAATACACCCCAAGAACCCGAAAAGGAAGTAGGCTTTGCTGCAGTTGCTGCAGGCGATGGACTTGAGAGCATTTTCCTTGATATGGGTGTTGACAAGGTAATCAAAGGCGGTCAGACAATGAACCCCTCTACTGACGATATTTTATCAGCAGTTGAATCAATAAACGCAAAATGCGTTGTTATTTTGCCCAACAACAAGAATATTATCATGGCAGCAAAACAGGTTATTGATCTTACAAAGAAAGAGATCGTCGTATTAGAAACACGTTCTGTACCTGAAGGTATTGCTGCACGTCTTGCTTTCGATCCGGCAATGTCAATGGACGAAAAT
>JAZNWB010000053.1:0-5567 GCA_045593125.1 Congzhengia sp.
ACTCATACACACAGATGCGGACATGCATCGGGAACGGAAGAGGAATACATAGAAGCGGCAATTAAAAACGGTATAAAATATATGGGTTTTTCAGACCATATGCCGCTTAAATTTGAAGACGGCTTTGAATCTTCTTACAGAGTGCCGACAGATGAGGGTAAAATATACTGTGAAGAAATAAAAGCTCTTAGCAGAAAATATAAAGATAAAATTGATATAAAAGTCGGTTTTGAAATGGAGTATTATCCTGAGCTTTTTGAGGAAATGTTAAAAAAGGCAATAGAATACGGCGCAGAGTACCTGATTTTAGGACAGCATTTTATAATGCCTGAAAATCTGGCAGTTAAAGATACATTCAGAGCTACTGAAAGCTTAGATGAGTTAAAAAAATATACAAAAAGCGTTGTTTCGGCAATTAAGAAAAATGTTTATACTTATGTTGCACATCCTGATGTTTTTAATTATGTAGGAGATGTCGGCACGTATAAGGAGGAAATGCGAAAAATATGCATTGCATCAAGAGAGAATAATGTGCCTTTAGAATTAAACTTTTTGGGCATTCGCCAGCACAGGGTTTATCCTAACGATGCTTTTTGGCAGATTGCAGGCGAAGAAAAAGCTCCCGTTACCTTTGGCTTTGATGCTCACGATGCTAAAAACGCATTTGACGGAGAATCTCTTTTAAAAGCAAAGCAAATAGTAGAAAAATATAGTCTTAATTATATAGGTGTTCCCAAACTGATATTGATAGGTTAGTACACGATAAAACGGAGTAGTGATTACTCTATCAATCAAAATCAAGTGTTTTCGTTGCTTTCATATTAATATTAACTTCAGATTTCGGACTGCAGTTGTAAAATTGCTTATACATCTTACAAAAGTAGCTTGTGTCATTAAATCCGCATGATGAAGCAATATTTTTTAATGTAATGTATGGGTTTGCATTTATCATATTCTGAGCATGGCGAAGCCTTATGCTTGTCAGCGCTTCAAATATAGTTGCTTTGTATTTTTCTTTAAAATCATGACACAACTTTGTCTTTGAATAAGGATAAACGGCTAAAATATCTTCTAAGGTAATCATTTTTGAATAGTTTTCTTCGATATAATTATATACTTTTTCTATAGGTGAGTATTCTTTTTTGCAGGCTTCGTCAAAATAAGAGATAACGGTGGAAAAGGTCAGTGAGCAAAGTGTTGATAATTCGTGGATAGTATCCACTGCCTCATATAAATTTTCAGCGGCGGATTTGAACAATCCGCTGTTTTTATTTTTATATACACCAAAATCACCGAGGTCATAATATTTTTGAATCTTTTCAAAACCATCACCATAAAATGAGATATAGGTCGTTTTGAAGTCGTCATCACTACCGTAGTATTCGTGGGGAATATTTGCGGCAATATAAAATAAATCATTTTTACTGATACTGAATGCCTGTCCGCCAATATTCAAAATACCGCTGCCTGAATTTACAAGAAAAATCTGATGGCGTTCATATCCGTTTATTCTTTTCGTCCTGGGCTGCTTGAATCTTACTCCAACAGTTGTAAGATACAACGGGAAAAATATCAGTTGTTCTTTGTTATATATTTTTGCTTTCATAAAATCACCATCTGAAATATAGTTATATAATCTGCAATATATTTATGTTGAAAAGTAGTTTTTTATGTAATATAATTATACTATATAAAAAAGATAAAGTCAATTATAATCTATATCAGATAAACGGCAGGATGGAGAGGTGCATATGAAAAAATATGAAAATTTAAACTGTATAAGTGAAAACAGGGAGTCCCAAAGAGCGTACTATATTCCAAAGAACGGATGTACAAAGCTCAATGGGCTGTGGGATTTTAAATTTTATGAATGCGATTTTGAGGAAGCTTATGTAGAAAAAGAATGGCATAAAATTGATGTTCCTTCATGCTGGCAGTTGCGTGGATATGAAAATCCTAACTATGCCAATGTAGCATATCCGCATCCGTATGACCCGCCGTATGTTCCTGACAATAACCCGATGGGGATATACAGACGTGCGTTTGAAATACAGAATATAGATCGTGATACATATATTGTTTTTGAAGGTGTATCAAGCTGTCTTGAGCTTTTTATTAATGATAAATATGTAGGCTATTCACAAGGCAGTCATTTGCAGGCAGAATTTGATATAACCAACTATGTTAAAAAAGGCGCAAATACTGTCACTGCAAAAGTGAGAAAGTGGTGCTCGGGTAGTTATCTTGAAGACCAGGACTTTTTCAGATTAAACGGAATATTCAGAGATGTATATCTTCTTTCAAGACCCAAAGGACATATTAAAGACATAAAAATTACAACTGATGATAATGTTATCGGTATTGTATTTGAAGGAAGAGCCCAAATATCCTTAATTGATGCCGAAGGGCATCTGCTTGGAAAAACTTATGCAGAAAATAAAGCACAGTTTACGGTAGAAAATCCTGTAAGGTGGAATGCTGAAAAGCCGTATCTTTATGAGCTTTTGTTTGAATATGAAGGAGAAATTATTTCGCAGAAGGTTGGCTTTGTTTCTTATGCGATAGGCGAAAATTATGAGTTTTTGGTAAACGGAACAGAGGTGAAGTTAAAAGGCGTAAATCATCACGACACACATCCGGTTAACGGCTGGTCAATGACAGATGAAGAATTAAAGAACGACCTTCTTCTAATGAAAAAACTCAACATCAACACAATCAGGACTTCTCACTATCCTCCAACCCCCGTATTTCTTGATATATGCGACGAACTTGGTTTCTATGTTGTGCTTGAAACAGACCTTGAAACACACGGAGTGGGAAATAGGGAAGCGGGCAGATGCAGTTACGACTGTATAAATAATCTCGAATGGCCCTGTGCAAATCCTCTTTGGAAACACGTTTTTGTTGAGCGTATGGAAAGAGCATATCAAAGAGACAAAAACCACTGCTCAATTTTTTCCTGGTCAACCGGAAATGAAAGTGGACATGGTGACAATCATATTGCAATGATAGACTACATAAGGGCGAATGATAAAAAAAGACTTGTACATTGTGAGGATGCCTGCCGTGCGGCAGAAATGTCGGATTTTTACGGCACTGATACCACGCATTATGCTGAAAGGACAGATGTTTATTCCATGATGTATGAGAGCATTGAAGCAATAAAACAAAAGGCGGAAAACCCCAATTTTAAATACCCGTACTTTTTATGTGAGTATTCTCATGCAATGGGCAACGGTCCCGGTGATGTATGTGATTATTGGGAGTTGATATATAGTCATAAAAAGTTAATTGGCGGTTGTGTGTGGGAGTGGGCAGACCATACTGTAATAGAAAACGGAGTCCCTAAATACGGCGGTGATTTTGAGGGAGAGCTGACTAATGATGGGAACTTTTGTGCAGACGGTATGGTTTCCCATGACAGAAGCTTAAAAGCCGGCTCACTTGAAGTGAAAGCTGCATATCAGTATATGGACTGTGAGCTTTCGGGCGACGAAATAGTTGTCTTAAACAGATATGATTTTACTAACCTTTCAGAGTATGAGTTTAAATATCAGATAAAGGTTGACGGAGAAAAAACAGAAGAAAAAACGCTTATATTGGATGTTGAACCAAAGCAAACGGCTAAAATCAAAATTACACTGCCGAAGGAATGTATACTTGGTGCATATGTTCACTGCTATTTGTATGATAAATTGGGCTATTGCGTTGCCGGGAAACAACTGGAAATACCGGTTTTGCCGCATAAAAAGAATATGGATTCGGGAGCAGCCAAAACAACTGAAGACGATAATTTTATTGTGTTTGAAGGAGATGGCTTTAGCTATACATTTTCAAAACATTTAGGTACATTTGTAAGCCTTGTGAAAAACGGAGAAGAACAGTTAAAAGCACCAATAAGAATAACGTCAATGCGTGCACCGATTGACAACGAAAGAAAAGTCAAGCAGAAGTGGTATTGGTATGATGCGTTGCAGGGAGAGAATCTCGACAGACAGTTTGACAAGGTATATGAATGTGCTCTATGCGGAGCAGAGGTTGCGGTAAAGGGAAGCCTTGCAGGAGTTTCAAGAACGCCGTATTTTATATATACAGTAAAATATACCGTGATGTCAGACGGAACAATAAAGGTCGCACTTGACGGAAATGTAAAAGATAAATGCACCTGGCTGCCGCGTCTTGGTTTTGAAATTAAAACTAATTATGAAAAATCAGATTTCAGATATTACGGTATGGGTCCTTATGAAAACTACTGTGATATGTATCACGCTTCAATGGTTGATTGGTACGAAAGCAGTGCAGACAGTGAGTATGTAAATTATATAATGCCTCAGGAACATGGCAATCATATCAAAACAAAGGTTCTTGCTATCAAAAATGGTTTATCTTTTGAAGCAGCAGAAAATATGGAATTTAATGTGTCTCATTACACTTCGGAAATGCTTATGCAGGTAACTCATCAGGACGAGCTCACAAAAGCTGATTGTACTAATATACGTATTGATTATAAGAATTCGGGTGTTGGCTCTAACTCTTGCGGTCCCGAGCTTTTGGAAAAATACAGGCTCTCTGAAAAAGAAATTCACTTTGAATTTTTTATAAAATAAATCAAACGGCAAAAAACTCCATAAATAAATTGAGACCTGAATGGCGAATAATCACCATTCAGGTCTTTCGTTCGTATAAAACAAAACAGCCACCCTGTCGGATGACTGATACTAACAAAACAAGGGCTCCTGCAAAAGCTTGTTTTTGTGGGGAAAAGGAAAAACGGTGGAGCGGGTGACTGATTTTTTATACAAAAAAATCGGAACAAGTGAAACTTGTTCCGACGTGGCAGGGGCAGTAGGATTTGAACCCACGACTTACGGTTTTGGAGACAATGTCGAGTTAAGAGGACCGTTCAAATTGTTCCCACTGTTGAGCCGTTTGTAGCACTCGGTCTTTTGAACCTTATGCCTTTTGATGCTTTATTGATGCTATTGAAAATTCTCTACAAATTTAATTAACAAAAAACATTGTAATAGGCTATTTGTTTTAAAATTAAATAATTTTATCCCCTTAACTTGCATTTTTCTAAAAATGTGGTATAATATAATCAAAAGGAGGCTGATTATAATGGCTAAAATTTTTATGAGAGAGGAATACCTTAATAAAATAAGAGGATTTTACGATAGCGATATTATAAAAGTTGTAACCGGAATCAGACGATGCGGAAAATCATACTTTTTGCTTTCTGTTATGGAAGATTTAAAATTCAATGGCGTTAGCGAAAAAAATATCGTTAATATAAATCTCGATAAAAGAGGTTTCAAAAAGATTAAAACTGCTGATAAATTAGGAGAAGTTATTGATAGCTATATTACCGATGATGAGAAAAAATATATTTTTATCGATGAAATTCAGAATGTAAAAAACTTCGAAGAAGTTATAAACGGCTACAGAGAAGACGGACATTCTGTTTTTATTACAGGTTCAAATTCTTATCTTTTAAGCGGAGAGCTTGTTACAAAGCTTACAGGAAGATACATCGAAATAGAGATGTATACCCTGACATTTTATGAGTA
>JAZNWB010000054.1:0-6447 GCA_045593125.1 Congzhengia sp.
CTCTGTGGTCATAATAGAGCCTGCAGAATCGTCAGGATATTTTAACAACTGATTTATCATTTTTCTTGTTTCAGGGTCAGTTACCTTTAATACCTTTTTTACAACATTTGCAGGCATTTCTTCAAGAAAGTCTACCGTATCGTCCATAAACATTTCGTCCACAATGCTTACAATTTCTCGCTCCGTTATTGATTCTACAATAAACTGCTGAAGTTCAGATATCATATATGAAAAAGTTTCAGCAGCCAACGTTTTAGGCAACATTCTAAATACCCTGAGGACTTTTTCCTCGGGTATTTCTTCAAAAAGCAATGCTATGTCTGCTTCATTCATGGTAACTAGAATTTTACGTGCATCAACATAATGGTCAGCACACACTAATTCGATTACATCTTCTGTCTTAAGTTCTATAATGTTTTCTGTGATGTTTTCTAATATTTCCATTGAAAAATCCCCCTTTATTTAATTTTGCAACAGCAAAACAGGGGGTCTGTGAGCTAAAAATCAGATATGACAGATAAGCTCACAGATACCCTGCATCTTACGACTTCGAGGTCTAGGTTGGCTATTATCCATAAGCTCATCTCCTTTTGAACAAAATTACCTTATTATTATACTCCTTTTTTTCATAAAAATCAATATTTGAGAGTATATTTTTTTCAGGAGTATTTATTTCAGGAGGGGTTATTATGAATTTTATATGGGTTTTTATGATTATAATTTCTTACATATTCTCGTTTTTTGCAGGAACTACCGACGCAGTGACAAAAAGCGTTTTTGACGGTTGTGAAAGTGCGGTTTCTCTTGTTATTTCCCTGCTTGGTATGATGTGTCTGTGGACAGGACTTTTAGAAATTGCACAAAAAAGCGGATTGACAGAAAAAATCCAGAAGCTTTTATACCCTGTTATTCACTGGCTTTTTCCTTCTATTTGTAAAAATTCAGAGGTGGCAGGTACTATATCTATGAGTATTACCGCAAATCTTTTAGGGTTATCAAATGCCGCAACACCTTTAGGGCTTGCCGTTATGGAAAAGCTTGAAAAACGCAATCTTTTAAAAGACACAGCATCCGATGAAATGTGTATGTTCGTAGTCATCAATACCGCCTCAATAACACTTATTCCCACTACCCTTTTGACCATTCGTGCAGCCTTTAATTCTTTAGCACCATTTGAAATTATGGTACCCGTCTGGATTGCTTCCATAATTTCTGTGCTATCTGGCGTTTTATGTGCAAAAATATGCAGCAGGAGGAAATCATTTTGACATCTTTTATACTGCCTGCAGTTTTTATAATTATACTAGGTTACGGTATCATACGACGGGTTAAAATTTTTGACGTTTTCCTGTCAGGTGCAAAGCAGGGAATTGCCTCATGCATTGGAATTTTGCCAGCTCTGGTCGGACTTGTTGTTGCCGTATCTATGATAAGGGCATCAGGGCTTTTAGATTTTTTAGCCAAAATACTTTCTCCCATATTGAATAAATTCTCATTCCCCACCGAAGTACTGCCGCTAGCACTCCTAAAGCCTGTATCAGGCTCAGGTGCACTTGCTATGATAAAAAATATTTTTGAAGTTTCCGGCGTAGACTCATATACAGGGAAGCTGGCATCCGTAATGCTCGGTTCATCAGAAACCACATTTTATGCTTTGGCAGTATACTATGGTGCAACAAAAGTAAAAAACACCCGCTACACAGTTTATGCAGCGGTAGTTGCAGATATTGCAGGTATTGTTGCAGCAGTCATACTCTGCAAAGTATTCTGGGCATAAAAAAGAACCGCAAAGCGGTTCTTTTTTTTAAAATTAAAGCTTGTCGTTTTCGTCTTTTGATTCAATACCCTTGGTCTTTGCTTCCTTTGTAACGATACCAGCTAAAGCTATAAGACCAATAACGTTGGGAAGTACCATAAACTGATTGAATGTATCCTGTGTCAACCATACAAGTTCATTTTCCTGAACAACTGTACCAACAAATACAAAGATAACTGCAATAATTGAATAGAAAATCTTTGTTTTCTTACCAAAGAGGTACTTGAAGTTAATTTCGCCGAACAAGTTCCAGCTGATAATTGTTGTAAACGCAAAGAACATTAAGCAAATAGCAACATAAGCATTACCGATTGTAGAACCGAATACGCTACCAAATGCCATCTGTGCCACGTTTGTCTTATTGATTCCTGCTGCTGCAATTAAATCAGCGTAATTTGAACCGTTAGCAAGTGCTAAAGCACCATCGCCTGTGTATGTGCATGTGATAACAACCAAAGCTGTCATAGTGAGTACTACGAATGTATCGAGGAATACACCAATCATAGCTGTTGTACCCTGCTCGTGTGCTGTCTTAACATCTGCTAAAGCATGTGCGTGAGGCGTAGAACCCATACCAGCCTCGTTTGAGAAAAGACCACGCTTAGCACCCTGGCTGATAGCAATTTTCAATGCTGCACCAATACCACCACCGATTAAAGCCTGGGGTTGGAATGCAAACTTAAAGATTGCACCAAACGCTGCAGGAATACTCGTAATATTTACTGCAAGAACGATTAAACCACCTACAATGTAAAGAATTGCCATGATGGGGACAATTTTTTCTGCAGTTGATGCAATTCTCTTTGCACCACCGATAACGATGAACGCAACTACCAATGCAATAACCAAACCTGTAACCCATGTAGGAATACCAAATGCTGTGTTTATTGTTGCACCAATTGAGTTAGACTGTACCATACCACCAATAAAGCCTAATGAGATAACTGTTGCAATAGCAAAGAAACCTGCTAAGAATGTACCAAACTTGCCTTTAAATGCTGCCTTTATATAGTAGATAGGACCGCCCTGAATGTTGCCGTCTTCGTCTACTTTTCTTGTTTTCTGAGCTAAAACTGCTTCAGCGTAGATTGTTGACATACCTAAGAATGCAATAATCCACATCCAGAAAATAGCACCGGGACCACCTGTTAAAATCGCACCGCTGGCACCAACGATGTTACCTGTACCAACCTGACCTGCAACTGCAGTTGCAAAAGCCTGGAATGAACTGATACTGTTCTTGTTACCGCTCTTTTTCATACCGCCGAATACGTTTTTCCAGCCTTCACCGAAGCAACGTACCTGTACAAATTTTGTTTTAAATGTGAAGAATAAACCTACGAACACAAGCAAAGCTATGAGAACGTAGTCTGCCATGTATGTATTAATTACATTCATGACATCAAGCAAAGTTTTTTCAATGTTTGCCATTTTTGATTGCCTCCTAAATTTTTGTTTGTTTAAATTTTGATTAAGCAAAGAAAAAAGCATTGCGCAACTGCAATGCAAAAGGAAACAACACTAATAAGTGTTTTAATATTTTCTGTCCTTTTGCCTGAGAGATTAACGCACGACACACCGTGTCACGTTTTGCACCTTCGGCACTCACGTCTTGCGTGAGCTTCTCCAGAATGTTATCCGCTTGCAGTCCTTTGTACCTGAGAGTGTTACTCCTTCGGAAAGACTTACGTCTTATTTCCTGCAACCTTCACTTAACTCAATATTTATTTACTTTACCATTATAATCTAGTAAAGTGCTCTTGTCAATAGTTATTTGCAAAAAATGTAAAAAAGAGGCATCTGCCTCTTTTTTATTTAATATCATTAATATCATATGGTGTGGTTTGATATACGAAATAATTGAGCCAATTTGTGTAAAGCAGGTTTGCGTGTGCTCTCCATGTTGATACAGGCTCTAATGTATCATCGTCATTCGGAAAATAATTTTCAGGAATTTCTATGGGGAGTCCTAAATTTTTATCCCTTAAATACTCTTTTTTCAAAGTTCCCGGGTCATACTCAGAATGTCCTGTTATAAAAATCTGTCTGCCGTTTTTGCTTGTAACCGCATAAACACCTGCCTGAGGTGATGTAGACAGAATTTTTAATTCAGGAACCTTTTCAATATCCTCACGCTTTACCGTAGTATGTCTTGAATGAGGCACATAGAATGTGTCATCAAATCCACGCATTAAAATGGAATTTTTGTACTCCACAGTATGTGGGTACACACCAAAGAGTTTTTTCTCCAATGGATATTTTTTTATACCATAATGGTAGTAGAGTCCTGCCTGAGCACCCCAGCAGATATGGAATGTACTTGTAACATTTTTCTTGGACCACTCCATTATTTCACAGAGTTCATCCCAATACTCAACCTCTTCAAACTCCATCTGCTCAACAGGAGCACCTGTGATGATGAGTCCGTCAAACTTGCGGTGTCTTACCTCGTCAAAGGTCTTATAAAAAGACAAGAGATGCTCTGCAGATGTGTTTTTTGACTCGTAAGTGCTTGTTTTTAAAAGCTCAATCTCTATCTGCAAAGGGGTATTTCCCAGCATTCTTGACAACTGAGTTTCTGTATCAATTTTTAAGGGCATGAGGTTTAAGATGAGAAGTTTTAACGGACGTATGTCCTGTGTGATAGCTCTTGTTTCTGTCATAACAAAGATATTCTCACTGTTTAAAACCTTAACCGCCGGTAATTCATTTGGTATTTTAATAGGCACGAATCCGCCCCCCTACCTTATAATTTAAGTGCCTGCTCTAAATCTGCAATTATGTCTTCTGCATCTTCTAAGCCACAGGAAAATCTCACCAAATCAGGTGTAATGCCGCAAGCCTCAAGTTCTGCATCATTCATCTGACGATGTGTTGCATTTGCAGGGTGCAGGCAACAAGTCTTTGAGTCTGCAACGTGTGTTTCAATAGCTGCAAGCTTCAACTTCTTCATAAAAGCTTCTGCTGCCGTTCTTCCGCCCTTAACGCCAAAACTTACTACACCGCAACCACCGTTAGGCATATACTTCTGTGCTAAATCGTAGTATTTATCTCCGGGAAGTCCGCAATAACTTACCCATGAAATATTTTCATGCTTTGATAAATACTCTGCCACCTTCTGTGCATTTTCACAGTGACGCTTCATGCGAAGAGGCAAGCTTTCTAAACCTAAGTTTATATAATATGCGTGCTGCGGAGCCTGAATTGCACCGAAATCACGCATCAACTGTGCCGTTGCTTTTGTTATAAATGCTCCCTCTAATCCAAAACGCTCTGTATAAGTTACACCGTGGTAGCTGTCATCAGGGGTACAAAGTCCGGGGAATTTTTCAGGGTATTTTGTCCAGTCAAATTTACCCGAATCTACGATACAACCGCCAACTGATGATGCGTGACCGTCGATGTACTTTGTTGTAGAATGTGTGACAATGTCTGCACCCCACTCGATTGGTCTGCAGTTTACAGGTGTGGGGAATGTGTTGTCAATGATTAACGGAACGCCGTTTTTGTGAGCAACACGTGCAAATTTTTCAATATCTAAAACATTTAAAGCAGGATTCGCAATTGTTTCGCCAAACACTGCCTTAGTGTTTGGGCGAATTGCCGCCTGTAATTCTTCTTCTGTAGCATCGGGAGAAACAAATGTAAACTCAATACCCATTCTCTTCATTGTAACTGCAAAGAGATTGTATGTTCCGCCATAAATTGCAGAAGATGCCACAACGTGGTCGCCGCAGGAAGCAATGTTAAATATCGCATAAAAGTTTGCCGCCTGACCTGAAGATGTGAGCATCGCAGCAGTACCACCCTCGAGTGCTGCAATACGGGCTGCTACATAGTCATTTGTGGGGTTTTGAAGTCTTGTGTAAAAATATCCCGATGCCTCTAAGTCAAAGAGTTTACCCATTTCTTCGCTTGTGTCGTATTTGAATGTTGTACTCTGATATATAGGCATCTGTCTTGGCTCACCATTTTTCGGAGTGTAGCCCGCATGAATGCATTTTGTATCTAATTTCATTGCTTTTCCTTCTTTCAATTATTTTGCGATGATTTTATGGAATACCTTCTTACCCTTTTTAACTACGATACCATTAATAAGTGATTCTTTTGTCACTGCGTAGTTAGGTTCTGTGATTTTAACATCATCAACAGACACACCGCCCTGCTGAATTAAGCGTCTGCCCTCACCTTTTGAAGGGATGAGTTTTGCTGTAACCATTAAATCTAAAAGCTGTGTTTCGTCAGCTAAATCCGCTGATACAAGCTCTGTGGTTGGCATTTCTCCACCTGCAGCACCGCCAAAGATTCCTTCTGCCATTGCTTTTGCTTTTTCGGCTTCCTCTTCACCATGAACGAGTTTTGTTACCTCGTAAGCTAAACGTACCTTAGCACGGTTAAGGTCAGCACCTTCCCATTTTTCCATCTCATAGATTTCTTCCATGGGAACAAATGTAATCATCTTGATTAAACGAACAACGTCAGCGTCGTCGACATTTCTCCAGTACTGATAGAATTCATAAGGAGAAACCTTTTCAGGGTCAAGCCATAAAGCACCCTTTGCAGTTTTACCCATCTTCTTGCCGTCTGATGTGGTAAGAAGTGTAAATGTCATACCGTAAACCTGCTTGTTT
>JAZNWB010000055.1:0-6714 GCA_045593125.1 Congzhengia sp.
AATTCAAAAGCTTCCCGCTCGACTTGCATGTGTTAGGCACGCCGCCAGCGTTCGTCCTGAGCCAGGATCAAACTCTCTCGTATTGGTTATATTACTTCTAACGAAGTTATATACATCTACAAGAAGTTTTAATCTTCTCATTTTCTCCGCTTGCGGAGTTCGTTATCCTTTCGACCGATAACGTCTGTCTTTTGTCCTGAAATTCACTGGAATTTCTTTAAGCCTGCACTGTTCATTTTTCAAGGTTCTGTTGCCGCCTGTTGATGTAAACTTTTCAGTCTTTTTCAACAGCCGACTTTTAATATTATACTCGCTTTTTAGGTGGTTTGCAACTCTTATTTTTTCGATTTCAGACGATTATCTGAATATATGCGCTATTTTCTTTTATTTTCTCACTTTTATATTACTTTTTCTTTAAATTTCTTAAATTTTATTTATTCTAAATTATGTAAGAAAAAGCAAAAAAGGTACGGTATAAACCGTACCTTTTTTATAAATTATATCAATTATTATTTAATAACTGAAGATACTACGCCTGAACCAACTGTTCTGCCACCTTCACGAATAGCGAAACGGAGACCTTCTTCAATAGCGATAGGTGTGATAAGTTCAACTTCCATTGTTACGTTATCACCAGGCATGCACATTTCTGTTCCTTCGGGAAGCTTGATTACGCCTGTAACGTCAGTTGTTCTGAAATAGAACTGAGGTCTGTAGTTGTTAAAGAAAGGTGTATGACGTCCACCTTCTTCTTTTGTAAGAACGTAAACTTCGCCTTTGAACTGTGTGTGGGGGTGAATTGAACCGGGTTTAGCTAAAACCTGTCCTCTTTCGATTTCGTTCTTCTGAACACCACGGAGAAGAGCACCAATGTTGTCACCAGCTTCAGCGCTATCAAGTAGCTTTGTGAACATTTCAATACCTGTAACAACAACTTTTCTGGGTTCGTCTGTTAAACCTGTGATTTCAACTTCATCATTTAAGTTAAGTGTACCTCTTTCAACTCTACCTGTAGCAACTGTACCACGGCCTGTGATTGAGAATACGTCCTCGACGGGCATAAGGAAAGGAAGACCTGATGCACGTTCGGGTGTGGGGATGAATGCGTCAACTTCTGCCATCAATTTTATGATAGGTTCGTATTCAGGAGCAGAAGGATCTGTAGCTGAAGATTCTAATACTGCAAGACCTGAACCTGTAACGATAGGTGTATCGTCACCGGGGAATTCGTACTCGTTTAAGAGTTCACGGATTTCCATTTCAACGAGCTCGAGTAATTCGGGGTCGTCAACCTGGTCAGCTTTGTTCATGAATACAACGATGTAGGGAACGCCAACCTGACGAGCGAGAAGGATGTGTTCTCTTGTCTGGGGCATAACACCATCAGCAGCTGATACAACTAAGATAGCGCCGTCCATCTGAGCAGCACCTGTGATCATGTTTTTAACGTAGTCAGCGTGTCCGGGGCAGTCAACGTGAGCGTAGTGTCTGTTTTCTGTTTCGTACTCAACGTGAGCTGTAGAAATTGTGATACCTCTTTCTCTTTCTTCAGGAGCACCGTCGATCTGATCGTATGCTTTGAAGTCTGCTGCGCCTTTTAAGCTTAAAACTTTTGTGATAGCAGCTGTAAGTGTTGTTTTACCATGGTCAACGTGACCAATGGTACCAATGTTAACGTGAGGTTTAGATCTCTCAAATTTAGCTTTTGCCATTTTTGTTTCCTCCTAAATGTTTATTTTTGTATTTTGTTTTAATAATTTTATTTTACAACTAATTACGAAAAAAATCAATAGTAAATTAATCGTTTTTCGTACGAGCAGAAATAATCTGTTCCTGGATGCTCTTAGGAACTTCTTCATAGTGGCTGGGCTGCATTGTATACTGACCACGGCCCTGTGTTCTTGAACGAAGTTCTGTTGCATAACCGAACATTTCTGAAAGGGGAACAAATGAATGAATCATCTGTGCACCGGGACGTGCTTCCATACCCTGAATCTGACCACGTCTTGAGTTTAAGTCACCCATAACATCGCCCATATATTCTTCGGGAACTAATACGTCAACCTGCATTACAGGCTCTTTAAGCACGGGGTTACCCTTCTTGCAGCCGTCTTTGAATGCCATAGAAGCGGCAATCTTAAACGCCATTTCAGATGAGTCGACTTCGTGGTATGAACCATCGGTAAGTGTTACACGAACGTCAACTACGTTATAGCCTGCGAGTACACCATTGAGCATTGCGCCCTGAACACCTGCGTCAACTGCGGGGATGTATTCTTTTGGAATAGCACCGCCGACAATTTTGTTAACGAATTCGTAACCGCCGCCGGCCTCTAAAGGTTCGATAGTCATAACAACGTGACCATACTGACCTTTACCACCTGACTGACGAGCATATTTATGGTTAACTTCAACAGTCTGTCTGATTGTTTCTTTGTAAGCAACCTGAGGTTTACCTACGTTAGCTTCTACTTTGAATTCACGACGAAGTCTGTCAACGATAACGTCTAAGTGAAGCTCACCCATACCGGAGATAATGGTCTGTCCTGTTTCTTCGTCTGTATAGGTTTTGAATGTGGGGTCTTCTTCGGCAAGTCTTGCTAAACCGATACCCATTTTTTCCTGACCTTCTTTGGTCTTAGGTTCGCTAGCAACGCTGATAACAGGCTCGGGGAATTCCATTGATTCCAAGATGATAGGATGGTCGATAGCACAGAGTGTATCACCTGTTGTTGTTGCTTTTAAACCAACAGCTGCAGCGATATCGCCTGAGTAAACCTTGTCGATATCCTTTCTGTCATTAGCGTGCATCTGTAAGATACGGCCGATACGCTCTTTAGTATCTTTTGTTGCATTTAATACGTGTGAACCTGCATCTAATGTACCTGAATATACACGGAAGAAGCAGAGCTTACCAACAAAGGGGTCAGCCATGATTTTAAATGCAAGCGCTGCAAAGGGAGCATCGTCTGATGAAGGACTTTCTACCTCTTCGCCTGTTGCGGGGTCTGTACCGCGGATTGCATCTACGTCTGTAGGAGCAGGCATATAATCAACGATTGCGTCAAGCAATTTCTGAACACCTTTGTTTTTGTATGATGTTCCGCAAAGTACGGGAACGATATCGTTTGCAATTGTAGCAATACGAAGACCTTTTTTAATATCAGCGATGGAGAGTTCGCCCTCCTCCAAATATTTTTCCATAAGTTCTTCGCTTGTTTCAGCTACAGATTCAATCATATTGATTCTGTATTCTTCTGCCTTTTCTTTCATATCCTCGGGGATTTCCTCCTCGCGGATATCTTTTCCAAGGTCATCGTAGTAAACATATGCTTTGTTTTCTACTAAGTCGATAAGACCTTTGAATGTGTCCTCAGCGCCGATAGGAAGCTGAATCGGAACAGCATTACATTTAAGTCTTGTTTTCATCATATCAACAACGTTGTAAAAGTCAGCACCCATAATGTCCATCTTATTTACATAAGCCATACGGGGAACTTTGTATGTGTCAGCCTGGCGCCATACGGTTTCAGACTGAGGCTCAACGCCGCCCTTAGCACAAAGAACTGTTACGCTTCCGTCAAGTACACGAAGTGAACGTTCAACTTCAACTGTAAAGTCAACGTGTCCGGGTGTGTCGATGATGTTGATTCTATGGTTTAACCAATGACAGGTTGTAGCAGCAGAGGTGATTGTGATACCTCTTTCCTGTTCCTGCTCCATCCAGTCCATTGTTGCAGAACCTTCATGTGTTTCACCGATTTTGTGGTTAACACCGGTGTAGAACAAAATTCTTTCTGTGGTGGTTGTTTTACCGGCATCGATATGAGCCATGATACCGATATTTCTGGTTTTTGCTAAAGAATATTCTCTTGCCACCAAATTTCCTCCTTTCCTCAAATAATACGCACAAATAAAGTGCAGTATTTTTCCAAATAAATAGTATAAACGGCAATTAAGCCGAAATTTTTAAACCAAACAGATGGTATTACGATTACCATCTGTAGTGAGCAAAAGCTTTGTTAGCTTCAGCCATTTTATGAGTATCTTCTTTCTTCTTAACAGAAGAACCGGTATTGTTGATTGCATCTAAGATTTCGCCGGCTAATCTTTCCTTCATGGTTTTTTCGCCACGCTGACGGCTGTAAAATGTAAGCCATCTTAAACCTAAGGTCTGTCTTCTTTCGGGGCGAACTTCAATCGGAACCTGGTATGTTGCACCGCCGACACGTCTAGCTTTAACTTCTAAAACAGGCATGATGTTAGCCATAGCTTCATTAAACACCTCTAAGGGGTCTTTACCTGTCTTTTCTTTGATGATATCGAAAGCACCGTAGACGATTTTCTGTGCGGTACCCTTTTTACCGTCGAGCATAATGTTGTTTACCAATCTTGTAACAACTGTGCTGTTGTAAACCGGGTCTGCCAATACTTCTCTTTTAGCAATAAAACTTCTTCTTGGCACCTTTCTTCCCTCCTTCATTATAATTGTGAAATGAAATCACAGGTACTCGATGATTAAACATCGTCAGTGCAGTACTGTATAACAGGAAATCAATCATGTATATCGTACCGACACCTATTGTGATTTTAGTGCGACTTATTTCTTAGCTTTAGCTTTTTTCGCACCGTATTTTGACCTACTCTGGTTACGGTTAGCAACACCTGCGGTATCTAATGCACCGCGGATAACGTGGTATCTAACACCAGGGAGGTCTTTTACTCTTCCGCCTCTGATTAAAACAACGCTGTGTTCCTGGAGGTTATGTCCCTCACCGGGGATATAAGCAGAAACCTCAATACCGTTGGTAAGACGAACTCTGGCCATTTTACGAAGAGCAGAGTTAGGCTTTTTAGGTGTCATTGTTTTAACAGATGTGCAGACTCCTCTTTTCTGAGGTGAGTTTAAGTCGGTAGTTTTCTTCTTAAGTGTGTTAAGGTTCTTTAAAAGAGCCGGAGCTGTTGATTTCTTAACAGAAGTTTCTCTACCTTTTCTCACAAGCTGGTTAAACGTTGGCATGAAATGATTTCCTCCTTTCTTCAAAAATCGTATATATGTTATAAAACCATATAACCTTAGTCTTTCAGTATTACAGCGCAGGCAGAGCCTACTTCAATACCGAATTTTTTGCCG
This sequence comes from Congzhengia sp., assembly GCA_045593125.1. GTDB lineage: Bacteria > Bacillota > Clostridia > UBA1381 > UBA9506 > Congzhengia. The sequence goes on from JAZNWB010000055.1 coordinate 5,135, forward strand.
AGAATTGCTTTACTTTCGCAAAACTCAACCGGAACGCCGTTCCTTTCGCACAACGCAACAAACGGCAGACGAACATGTTCGTCTGCATCGTTTGCAACATAGGCAATAGCCGCAATTCCGTTTTTTATAGCTTCTGATGATTGCTTAAGTCCCACAAAATAGCGGGAAGAATGCAAATCAATCTGCATTTGTAATTCATCCTTTCTTTAAAGGTTTTTATAAACCTACGGACGAACACCATTTTACATTCTATCACATAGAACCTTAAGTGTCAATTACTTTTTTTAAAATCTTATTCGTTAATATCAGGAACAACATTGCTGCCGATATAGTCCATATTCTTAGCAACAAAATCACTGTCGTAATCTTCAATTGCGCCGATTACGGGATAGTTTTTTTCGATTTTTGTGTTCTGATATTTTGTCATACCTGTACCTGCAGGAACAAGTTTACCGATGATAACATTTTCTTTAAGACCAACCAAGGGGTCAATTCTTCCCTTTGTTGCAGCTTCGGTTAATACTCTTGTTGTTTCCTGGAAGGACGCAGCAGACAAGAACGAATCTGTTGTGAGCGCCGCCTTTGTGATACCGAGGATAATTCTCGTGCACACTGCAGGCTGTTTGCCCTCAGCAATTAGCTGTTCGTTAACCGCATTAAATTCGTTAACGTCAACCAAAGAGCCTGCAAGCATCTTTGAGTCACCTGCATCTTCAACTCTTACGCGGCGGAGCATCTGACGAACAATAACTTCGATATGTCTGTCGTTGATGTCAACGCCCTGTAGACGGTAAACTCTCTGTACCTCTTTAATAAGGTACTGCTGAACTGCTGTAACATTCTTTATTCTTAAAATATCGTGGGGGTTGATTGAGCCTTCTGTAAGTTCGTCACCTACTCCAAGCATATCTCCCTCTGCCACTTTAATTCTTGAACCGTAAGGAATAAGGTAGGTTTTAGCTTCTTTCGTTTCATCATTTGTTATAACGATTTCACGCTTTTTCTTGTTTTCCACAATGCTAACGCGACCTGCAATTTCAGTTAAGATTGCAAGACCTTTCGGTTTTCTTGCTTCGAACAATTCTTCAACACGGGGAAGACCCTGTGTGATATCGTCGCCGGCAACACCACCGGTGTGGAACGTTCTCATTGTAAGCTGTGTACCGGGCTCACCGATTGACTGAGCAGCGATAATACCAACTGCTTCACCCTCGGGAACAACATCGCCGCTGGCGAGGTTCGAGCCGTAACACTTAGCACAGATACCAACCTTTGATTTACAGGTAAGAACTGAACGGATTGTTGCCTTTGTAACACCTGCAGAAACTATTTTCTTAGCAAGCTTTTCGTCGATTAGCATATCGGGAGTTGCTAAGATTTCACCTGTTTCGGGGTGAACAATATCGTAAACCGAGTATCTTCCTGAAAGTCTGTCTTCCAAGCTTTCAATAACCTCTTTGCCCTCTGTGATAGCTGTAACTTCGATACCCTCTGTTGCGCCGCAGTCACCTTCACGGATAATAACGTCCTGAGATACGTCAACAAGACGACGAGTGAGGTAACCTGAGTCGGCTGTACGA
>JAZNWB010000056.1:0-16227 GCA_045593125.1 Congzhengia sp.
GCTGACAGGAAATATGCCATGATGTTTTATCTTAACGGGATAACTGCTGTTGTAACAGAGTGGTTAAAAGACGGATGTGAAAAGACAATAGGCGAAGTGTCTCAAATTATTTACGGATGCATATTTGGGCGTGATAATAACTGCATCTAAATCATATATTTACAAATTTACAAAAGTGTGATATCCTAAAGAAAAGAATTATGATTTAAGGTGGAATGGCTATGAACAAAACAGAATTATTATATGAATTCAGCCACACTCCCGGTGCACGCAACTGTAAATCAATTGCAGATTTGGAGCAGCGTTTTGCAACTTGGATGCGACGCAACAATATTTCGTTAGTTACACGTGGTAAAAATTATTTTGAAAACGATTTTTATTCAAGTGCAAACTACACAATGAAATTACTAAAAAATGATCCTGATTTATTATATTCATTCGGTCTTAACGAATCGCATCTTGTTACAAGCAGACCGGAGTATCGCGATAATACAAAAGACGGATATTCTCTTGCTGGTCAGTTTAAACATTACGGAAACCAGATACATAACAGAGGGCAGAACGGTGAATACCGAAAAAGTGGTAAAAATCCAATTTCGTTTGGTGGTTCCGGAAAAGTTATTATGGCAATAGTAATTTTAGTGCTTGTTTATATGCTTGTGGGGGATACAGTATGGAATGTCATTACAAGTGGAGCTACATTTAAACTGATCTGCTTTGCTATTGCTGCGTTTGCAAGTTATAAAATTCTGCGCTCAAAAAAAATGGGTTGGCCACTTCCTGTTAAGTTGGTAGTATTGTTTGTTATATGGCTTGTACTTACAAAATATGATTTTTAAGCAAAAAAGAAGATATACCTTGTGGTATATCTTCTTTCTATTATCTCCTCTTAAATTCCTCACCGTTTATTAAATAATCTATAGAAACATTAAAATATTCAGACATTTTATTTAGCATATCAAGGCTGGGTTCGCGTTTGCCGTTTTCGTAGTGCGACAGGGCTTCGCGGGAAATATTTAAGTCCATTGCTACCTTAAGCTGATTGAGATTACGCTCTTTCCTGACTATTTTTAACCCTTTCATACAACCACCTCTTGACTTTATTGTAACAATTTGTTACAATAATTATGTTACATTATGTAACATAATTATCCCTGAGGAGGAACGAGTATGAAAAAAATTATAAGTATTTTATTATCTGTAGCTTTAATTTTATCAATGCCAATGGGTGCTTTTGCTGAGAGTGAAAAAGAAACCGCGGCAAAAGAACTTGAAAAGTACGGGATTGTAGGACCAAGAAATTATTTGGGTGAGTTGACCGTTGACGGACCTGTAACGCGGGCAGGATTGACAAAAATGCTTGTGCTTATGATGGGGTTAAGCCCAAACAATATGAGTTGCGAATTTACAGATGTTCCTGTTGACCATTGGGCGTATAGTTTTATCGCACAGGCGGCGGCGTTTGGGATTGTTAATGGAATGGGAGACGGAACGTTTGCACCTGATGAACATATTACATATCAACAAGCAATGAAAATGGTAGTTTGCGCTTTAGGCTATGGTGTAGATGCGGAGCACAAAGGCGGATATCCTCATGGATATGTTATTACGGCAATGAATTTGGGACTTACGCCAAGCGAGGCAATAATGACAGAAAATGCTGACCGTGGTGAAATTATGATAATGTTGGCTAACGTTCTGGATGTACCCATAATGGTTGCAAAAGAAATTGAGAACAAAACTATTTATAAAGTGTTAAATGGTAAAGATGGCGAGAGTCTTGTCACAATGCGAACAAGATTAGAATAGAAAACCACCCCAAGGGGTGGTTTTTCTTATGTATTTATGCTACAATTAAGAAAAAGCAAAATTGAGGTGCATCATGGAATTAATTATAAAGAATTTTTCAGAGCTTTCAACAGTCGAATTATATGAAATTTTAAAATCCCGTCTTGAAATATTTATGCTTGAGCAAAATATTATATGTCAAGATTTAGATGATGTGGATTATGTGAGTACACATTACTTTTTTACGGATAATAAGCGAGTTGTGGCATATTTGCGTGCTTTTGAGGGCGAGAGCAAAGATGTGCTTATGATAGGCAGGGTGTTGACTCTTGACCACAAAAAAGGCGTGGGCAGAGAGCTTATGACCAAGGCGATAGAACACATAAAGAAAACAACAAACTATCATAAAATATCCCTTCACGCACAAAAAAGTGCTATTGGGTTTTATGAAAAGCTCGGTTTTGTGATTGCTTCAGACGAATTTTTGGAAGAGGGCGTTGTACACGTTACAATGGATAGTCATCGGTGAGTTGAACTAATTGCGCCTTATACTTGCTAAATTTTAATGCTTTCAATTTGTCGGTTTTGTAGGGCGCCAGCCCAACTTCAACCTCCGCATTAAAATCATTTTAAATTTTTCTGTGTATAAGGTCGAAGAGTCTAAAAAGTGGAAATTTCGATGTAAGCCAAAGAAAATTCAAAAATAATACTGACGTATATTTGCAGAATTTTCTGCAGTATTATACGAAATTTCCCTTTTTAAACCGTAATTAGTTCGACTCTCCGATGACTAAGCTATTATAAATTGACAAAAGAATCCAGACGTGATAATATTATTCAGGAACTCTCATAAAAAGGACTAATCTAAAATGCAAAAATCTCAACCAATGTCAAAAACAAGAAAAATATATTTTTTGCGTCTTTTCGGGCGTATTGCGGTGCTGCTTATGGCAGTAGCCTTATACATACTAAAAAAGAGTGAGTTTGATATATTGTCAGGCTTAAACTTCTTTGATGGATTTTCTGTGTTGCACCTTTTATGGGCAGTATGGATGTGGGATATGGTGCTTCAGTTAATTCCTGTAAAAGCCCATATATCAATAGGGTCACAGAAGGTGTTTTCATCTTTGTTCAGACCTATTAAGGAAAAAATAAATAAAGAAAACCTGAAAAAATACATTAAAGACACAACAAATGCCGCCTACAGGGTAATGGTGTTGTGGATAGTGTTGATATTGGTTATAGGTGTGCTTTATTGGTGCCGCATCATAGGTATTGCCGAGATTTTTCTGATTTCTGTATTCTTTTATGTGGCAGACTTAATCTGCGTGCTTATCTGGTGCCCATTCAGGTTGATTATGGGAAATAAGTGCTGCACTACCTGCAGAATATTTAACTGGGACCATTTAATGATGTTTAGTCCATTTATTTTAGTGCCGGGGGTTTATTCGTACACTTTAGCAGGATTTGCACTGGCAATCTGGGTAGTGTGGGAGGTTTGTGTGTTCACATTTCCCGAAAGATTCTGGGAAAACAGCAATATGGCTCTAAAATGTTCAGAATGTACTGACAAATTATGCACCCAATATTGCAGAAGATTGCGAAAATAGGTTGTTTTCGTTGACATCTGACCGAAAATGTATTAAAATATATGCGTCAATATTTATGTGTAAAATTTTATGGCGAATAGCCTATAAAGGAGAGAAATAAATGTTAAAAGAATTACAGGCAGGAAATTTGAAAGTAGAAGTGTACGAAACCCGTACAGAAATGGGCAATGCTGCAGGCGGCGATGTTGCTGCTTGCATGAAAAAGCTGTTATCTGAAAAAGAAGAAATCAATATGATTTTTGCAGCAGCTCCATCACAGAATGAAACCTTAGCGGCATTAATAGCTGCAGAGGATATTGACTGGTCAAGAGTAAATGCCTTTCATATGGATGAGTATATTGGTTTGTCAGGAGATGCTCCACAGGCATTTGGTAATTTCTTAAAGGACCGAATCTTTTCAAAGTTACCATTTAAGACAGTAAACTATATCTATGCTGAAAACGAAAGCTACGAGGAAACATGCAAAAGATATACCAAACTTATAAAAGAGCATCCTATTGATATTGTATGTTTGGGTATTGGTGAAAACGCTCATATTGCTTTTAATGATCCATGGGTTGCAGACTTTAATGATAAGGAAGCGATTAAGAGAGTAGAGCTTGACAACGTTTGTCGTAATCAGCAGGTAAATGACGGATGCTTTGAAAAGCTTTCTGACGTACCTACTCATGCTTTGACCTTAACAGTTCCTACTTTATTTAATGCAGACTATCTTTTCTGCACAGTTCCCGCTCCCACAAAGGCAGAGGCGGTTTATAACACAGTAAATGCAGAAATTAATGAAGAAGTTCCTGCGACAATTATGAGAACGCATAAAAATGCAACCATGTATTGTGATAAGGATAGCGGCAGCAAACTGTTATGATAAGGCTTCAAAAAGCAGCGCATAACCGTTCAAAACAATAATTGTTATTGATAAATTAATGAAGGCACTCTGTCGGGAGTGCCTTTTTAATTAATGTTTTGAACTTAAACGAACTTCACCTCTCGGCGTACCCACGTACGCCTTCGGGTAACCCTTCGGTTCAGTTCGTTTATTCTGCACTACTTTTTCTCAGCCTTTGAGCGGCTTCAAAAAGCAGCACATAAACGTTCAAAACAATAATTGTTATTGATAAATTAATGAAGGCACTCTGTCGGGAGTGCCTTTTTTGTTTTTAACACTATCCGTAATATACTGTTGAAAAAACGGAAATTTATTATTGTAAAACTCTTAAATTGTTATTGCACCCGTTGACAAAATATGATAAAATAACAATAACTAAACAATTGGAGGAAAAGACTATGGAAAAAAGAAGTAGTTTTTCAGGCAAAATCGGTTTTGTACTTGCTGCTGCAGGTTCTGCCGTTGGCCTTGGAGACATCTGGAGATTCCCCTATCTTGCAGCAAAGTATGGTGGCGGAATATTTTTACTTGTTTACATCATTTTAGCATTGACCTTTGGTTATGCCTTGATGACAGCAGAAATTGCTCTTGGTCGTAAAACCGGACTTTCTGCAATCGGTGCATTCAAATCATTAAACAAGAAATTCTCATTTGTAGGCTGGCTGGCGGCGTTAGTCCCCGTAATTATTTTGCCCTACTATTCAGTAATCGGCGGTTGGGTAATGAAATACCTGTATGCCTTTGTTACAGGTGGCGGCACATCAGCAGCTGCTGATGGATATTTTGGCGGATTTATTTCTGCTACTGGCGAACCTGTTTTGTGGTTTGCAATTTTCTTGGGTATTACTGCTTTAGTTGTACTTTTCGGCGTCGAAAAAGGTATTGAAAAGGTAAGTAAAATTATGATGCCTGTGTTGGTAGTGTTATCTATCGGTATTGCTATTTATTCACTTACAATGCCAGGGGCAATGGATGGCTTAAAGTATTACATTTTACCTGACTTTACAAGACTTGATGCATCAACTCCCTTAGAGTATGCCCAGATTTTAGGTAAAACTGCCCTTGCAGCTATGGGACAGATGTTTTACTCAATGTCGCTTGCTATGGGTATTATGATTACATACGGCTCATATATGAAAAAGGACGTAGACCTTGAATCATCTGTAAAAAACATCGAGATTTTTGATACAGGTATAGCATTTTTAGCAGGTCTTATGATTATTCCTGCAGTGTTTGCTTTCTCAGGCGGTACACCTGAGGCGTTAGGTGCAGGTCCAAGCCTTATGTTTATCACACTTCCCAAGGTATTTGAAACAATGATGGGCGGACAGATTATTGGTGCAGCATTCTTTGTGTTAGTACTTTTTGCAGCACTCACATCGTCAATCTCACTTTTTGAAACCGTACTTTCATTTGTTTGTGATAGGACAAAAATCGGCAGAAAAATGGCTTGCTTAATTGTATTTGTAGGCTCATTATTGGTCGGTTTACTCTCATGCTTCGGTTATAGCATCTGGGATAGCGTTCTTGTGTTCGGATATCAGTTCTTAGACTTCTTTGACTTTATCTCAAACAGTGTATTAATGCCTATCGTAGCATTCTTAACCTGTGTGTTTGTTGGTTATGTAATAAAGCCCAAAGCAATTACAGACGAAGTAGAGTTATCAGGCAAATCAAAACGCCGCGGAATATTTAATGTTATGATTAAGTATATTGCACCCATATTTATCGTGCTTATCTTAATATCATCACTGTTTATGTCACTTTAATAATCCCCCCCGTACTGTATGTGCGGGGGAATTTTTTATAATAATTTGAACAAATGTTCTTTATTGTCCTGTTTATGGTACTTTCCTTGTGATATGATTTAATCAAACAAACAAAGGAGGTAAAAATAATGGGACTTTTAGTATTAGTATTAGGTGGTATTTATTTTGCGATTTGCGTGGAGGATGTAAGGAGATATGAAAGACAGCTCCGAAAGAGATAACTTGCAAAACTGTCCGAAATATAGTACAATAGAAGCATATTGTACGGGAGGTAATTTCTATGGCAAAAGGTGCAGGACAAAAGATTAAAATTTTGTACCTTATGAAGATAATGTATGAGCTCACCGACGACGCACACGGACTGACTATTGCACAGATAGCAGAGGAACTTGGGCGTTACGGCATTACTGCTGAGCGAAAGGCACTCTATGACGATATTGAGATTTTGTGTGAGTTTGGTATGGACATAGAAAAACGTAAGGAAAAAAGCGTTACATACCATGTGGTAAGCCGTGATTTTGAATTGCCCGAATTAAAGCTTTTGGTCGATGCGGTGCAGTCATCAAAATTTATTACCCACAAAAAGAGTGCAGAGCTTATCCGAAAGCTTGAAAGTTTCTCCTCAAAATATCAGGGTGCAGCCCTCTCCCGTCAGGTGCATGTTTCAAACCGCATAAAAACAATGAACGAGAGCATATATTATACGGTGGACTACATCCACGAGGCAATTTCAAAAAATGTGAGAATAAGGTTCCAGTATTTTGAATGGACTCACAAAAAGGAAAAACAGTTAAGGCGAGGCGGCAAGGTCTATGAGGTAAGCCCCTGGGCACTGACCTGGGATGATGAAAACTATTACCTTGTGGCATATGATTCGGAAAATAGCGAAATCCGACACTACAGAGTGGACAAAATGCTCAAAATTGCCATTACCGACCTCCCTCGAGACGGAAAAGATGTTTTCCGCAACTTCGATATGGCGGTATATTCAAAGAAAACATTCGGAATGTATGCAGGCAAGGAAGAGAGGGTGACTCTCAGGTGTAAAAACCACCTGGCGGGTGTAATCATTGATCGTTTTGGGCAGGACACTATGTTTTTCAACACATCGGAGGACTGCTTTGAAATAAACGTCAAGGTTGCAGTAAGTCCGTTGTTTTTAAGCTGGGTAATGAATTTCGGAGCAGATATCAAGATAATGTCGCCTGTAAGTGTTCAGGAGGAGTTTAAGAAATTAGCCACAGATGCTTTATCTCAATATTAAAGGGGATGTAGCAAGATATGTTTTATTTGCTACAGCTTATTTTGGGGTGGACGGAAAATAGCACAGATTGGACAAACAGAGCGAAAGTAAGGTGTGAACCTTACTTTCGGATACCCGAAGTCGTACGTGGGTACGACAAGAGGCGAAGTTCGTTCAAAACACAAGGCTAAAAAAACAGAAGGAATTCGTCAAATGGCGAATTCCTTCATTAATTTTAGGTTGTTTTAAGATGTAAGACATAAAGGTATCATTGAGCTTCCTTTGCCTTGTGTGGTATGTGCATTTTGCTACACCACCTTTTTCTTATTTTACCATTGAATTAGAAAGTAAAGTATGGTACAATAATATTGTTAGTTGTACACTATAATAGATTACATTTTTCGTTAGGAGGATTAAAATGGCAAAGAAATTCAAAACCATGGATGGTAACTGTGCTGCAGCCCATTGTGCGTATGCCTTTACGGAAGTAGCGGCAATTTACCCCATTACACCTTCATCAACAATGGCAGAATATGTTGACCAGTGGAGTGCAAATGGTCTTAAAAACATTTTCGGTCAGACAGTTGAGGTTGTAGAAATGCAGTCAGAGGCAGGTGCAGCAGGTGCTGTTCACGGATCACTGCAGGGCGGTGCCTTGACAACAACATTTACAGCATCTCAGGGCCTACTCCTGATGATACCTAATATGTATAAGATTGCGGGAGAATTATTGCCTACCGTATTCCACGTTAGTGCAAGAGCGTTAGCTGCTCACGCTTTGAGCATTTTTGGCGACCATCAGGACGTTATGGCTTGCCGTCAGACAGGTTTTGCAATGCTTGCATCAGGCAGCGTTCAGGAAACAATGGACTTAGGTGGCGTTGCACATCTGGCGTCAATAAAGGGAAGAGTGCCTTTTGTACACTTCTTTGACGGTTTCAGAACATCACATGAAATTCAGAAAATCGAAGTTATGGACTACGAGGATTTAAAGAGTTTGGTTGATTGGGAAGCATTAAAAGCATTTAAGGATAATGCCCTAAACCCTGAACACCCCGTTCTTCGCGGTACAGCTCAGAACCCTGATATTTACTTCCAGGGCAGAGAAGCTTCAAATATTTATTATGATAAAATTCCTGATATCGTAGCTGATTACATGAAGGAAATCACAAAGATTACGGGAAGAGAATATAAACCCTTCAACTACTATGGAGCACCCGATGCTACAAAGGTTATTGTTGCTATGGGTTCAGTTTGTGAGGCAATAGAAGAGACAGTTGATTACTTAAATGCACGTGGCGAAAAAGTGGGCGTAATCAAGGTTCATCTCTATCGTCCCTTCTCAGCAAAATACTTCTTTGATGTTGTTCCTTCAACAGTTGAAAAAATCGCAGTACTCGACAGAACAAAGGAGCCCGGATCATTAGGCGAACCTCTGTATCTTGATATATGCAACCTTTACACAGGAAAGGATTGCGCTCCCAAAATCATCGGCGGTCGTTTCGGCCTTGGCTCAAAGGACACAACACCCACACAGATTGCAACAGTTTTTGCAGAACTCGATAAAGCTGAACCCAAGAACGGCTTTACAATCGGTATCGTGGATGACGTTACAAATCTTTCACTTACACCCGTTGAAAAAATCAACGCAGCTCCCGAGGGTGCTACACGTTGTAAGTTCTGGGGCTTTGGCTCAGATGGTACAGTTGGTGCAAACAAAGACGCAATCAAAATCATCGGTGACAACACAGACCTTTACGCTCAGGCCTACTTTGATTACGACTCCAAAAAATCAGGCGGCGTAACAATGTCACACTTGCGTTTCGGTAAGAAACCCATCAAGTCAACCTATTTGCTTGACGAGGCAGATTACATTGCCTGCCACAAGCCTTCATACATTTATCAGTATGATATTTTAGAAGGTTTGAAAAAGGGCGGCACATTCTTACTCAACTGCGTATGGTCACCCGAAGAACTGGAAGAAAAGCTCCCAGCATCAATGAAGCGTTATATTGCAGAAAATGAAATCAAATTCTATATTATAAATGCCGTTGACATTGCATCATCCATCGGTCTTGGCGGCAGAATCAACATGGTAACACAGTCAGCGTTCTTTAAACTGTCGAATGTTATTCCGATAGATGAAGCTATTCCCCTTTTAAAAGACGCTATCAAAAAGACCTACGGCAAGAAGGGCGAAAAGATTGTTTTGATGAACTGTGATGCAGTTGATAAGGCACTGGATGCTATCGTAGAAATCAACGTTCCTGCCGATTGGAAAACTGCACAAGATGCAGAAGTGGCCAAAAAAGATGTTCCCGAATTCATCAAAAAGATTGTTGAACCTGTTAACGCACAGCAGGGTAATAAACTTCCTGTTTCAACTTTTGCAGGTATAGAAGATGGTACATTTATGCAAGGAACATCACAGTATGAAAAGAGAACTGTTGCAGTTACGGTTCCCGCATGGGATATAGACAAATGTATCCAGTGTAACCAGTGTTCGCTCGTTTGTCCTCATGCGGCAATAAGACCTGTTCTTTTAACAGAGGAAGAAGCAGCGGCGGCTCCCGAAAGCTTTGAATCAAAGGATGCTATCGGTCCTCAGCTTAAAGGGCTTAAATTCCGTATTCAGGTTAGTCCCAGAGATTGCTTGGGTTGCGGAGTGTGTGCAAACACCTGTCCTGAAAAGGTTCAGGCGCTTAAGATGGTTCCTGTTGATGAAGCAGTAGCAGCTCAGGCTGATAACTGGGAATACGCAATGACCGTTCCTGTAAAGGATGGTTTAATGGATAAGGGCACAGTTAAGGGTTCACAGTTTGCACAACCCTTGCTCCAGTTCTCAGGTGCTTGTGCAGGTTGTGGTGAAACACCATATATCAAGTTAATTACACAGCTCTTTGGCGACAGAATGATGATTGCCAATGCAACAGGATGTACCTCTATCTGGGGAGGATCTGCACCATCTACACCATACACAACCAATGCAGAGGGCAAAGGTCCTGCATGGGCGAACTCACTCTTTGAGGACAATGCAGAGTACGGTCTTGGCATGACAGTTGCAGTAAGAAAGATAAGAGAAACCTTAAAAGACAAGATGATTGAAGCAATAGATGCAGGCGTTGACACTAAAACCGCCGATGCATTCAATGCTTGGATTGAGGGTATGAACAATGCGGAAAGCTCAAAAGCTGCTGCAAAAGCGGTAGAGGAAGCATTAAAGCATGCCGATATGTCAATCCCCGGTGTAAAAGACATTGCAGAACGTACAGATTTCTTAATTAAACGTTCTAACTGGGCATTTGGCGGCGACGGCTGGGCATATGACATCGGCTACGGTGGTTTAGACCACGTTATCGCATCAGGTGAAGATATTAATATCTTCGTTGTAGATACAGAAGTTTACTCAAATACAGGCGGTCAGTCATCTAAGGCTACACCTACTGCAGCAGTTGCAAAGTTTGCAGCTTCAGGCAAGAAGGTTAAGAAAAAAGACTTGGGGTTAATTGCTACAACTTATGGTTATGTATATGTGGCACAGATTGCTCTGGGTGCTAATCCCTCACAGGCTATTAAAGCAATCCGTGAAGCTGAAAGCTATCCCGGTCCTTCACTCATCATTGCATATGCACCTTGTATCAACCATGGCATTAAGGCAAAGGGTAACATGGCGAACTCAATCGCAGAAGAGAAGAAGGCAGTTGACACAGGCTACTGGCACTTGTGGAGATACAATCCTGAATTAAAGGATGAAGGAAAGAATCCCTTTATCCTTGATTCTAAAGAACCCACAGGAAAGGTTCGTGACTTCTTAGAAGGCGAAAACAGATATCTGATGTTACAACAAGCGTTCCCGGATGTAGCAGAAAAGCTCTTTACTAAGGCAGAAAAAGACTTATTAGAGAGATATGAAAACTACAAAAGAATGGCAGAGTAAATAGATAAAAGCACACGGAATTTTCCGTGTGCTTTTTAATTAATTAATAAAACATCAGGGTTGAGGGTTGGAGCATCATATGTTTTGATACGTCAGTACTTCTAGTCTTCTACTTTTTTGGAAAAAGTAGCAAAAACTATGGGGGAGTTTCGAAGCCCCCGCCAGCGGTTTTGGGTACTTTTGCCGCGACAAAAGTGCCACATTGGAAGTGTTAATGTATACCGACATATATTGCTCCAACCGAATAACAAATCTATTACAAATTAAAAAAATATGTGATATAATGTAATTGCTACAAAACATTATATACTCCGTTTAAAAGTGTGTGTTTTTGTCTTTTGATAAAAACGCAGGCTCTATTTTAACACACTTTTTTGGAGTAGTTAAGTTTTGTAGCAGAAACAGGAGCATTGCGTTTTTTTGTGCGTGAGGCTCTGCCTTGCGCACTTTTTTATTTATGCAATGCTTTTTATAAGATTGCTGCGACATATTAGAAAAAAAGAACCGCACAAAATGCACGGTTCTTTTCTTTATATGATTAATTATTTACCCATATACTTTGCAACTTCTGCTGCTACTAACTTTGTGATTTTTTCTAAATCTGATGTAGAAAGACCAGAAGCTCCGGCAATTCCGCCATCAGCCTTGTTGCAGCTGCCGAAAAGCTCTAACTTGTTCATTGTAGCAAGCTTTACAGCTTCAACTGCTGCAGGGATTAAGTCGATAATACCCTTGTTCATGTCTGAGAACTTCTTGAATTCTGCTTCAACTGCAGCTACGTTGATATCAGTGAAGATATTAACCTTGCTGATTCCATCAGCAATGGCCTGACGGAAGTCGTTATCAGTAAGACCTGAACCGCCGTGAAGTACTAAAGGAACATCAACAGTATTCGCTATTGTACGGATTCTTTCAAAGTCAAGTTTGGGAGGCAATTTGTAAGCACCGTGTGCATTACCTACAGCAATAGCTAAAGCGTCAACGCCTGTTCTGTCAACGAAATCCTTAGCAAGTGAAGGATCTGTAAAGAATGCTGAGGGGTCAGCTAAGTGTGAGCTTCCTTCTGCTGAACCTTCGTTGTCGCCAACGTGTCCTAATTCGCCCTCAATTGTTGCACCGTATGAGTGAGCGATGTCTGCCATTTCTTTAACTTTGCGAACGTTTTCTTCGTATGAGTCTGTAGAGCAGTCATACATTATTGAACTAAAGCCAAGTTTCAATGCTTTTATACATGTATCATATGTAAGACCGTGATCAAGATGCACTACAACAGGAACAGAAGCTTTCTTTGCCATAGGGATAAGATAGTATGAAACTTCTTCTAAAGGACCATAGGGAAGTAAAACCTCCGCTGTACCCATGATAACGGGAGAACGTCTTGATTCTGCAGCTGCAATAATACCACGAGCAAGCTCCAAGTTTACTGCGTTAAAAAGGCCTACTGCGTATTTGTTTTTCTTAGCGGGTCTTAAAACCTCGTTCATATTAACTAACATTTATTATACCCTCCTTGGTATTGCAAAAATATTACAATAACATTATACAACATCCAATTGCGTTCGTCAATAGTTATTTTTGTTTTTGTTGGATTTTTGTTGGATTTTTTTGTTTCTCTTTGCTTAAGGCTTTTGACTTTGTACTAATCAAGCAAGTTTTTTGCCAGAATTTTAAATTCTTCTATGTTATCTTCACTCATTGTGCTCTTGATAGTTACAACAGGGTCAATAATGGTAATGTCTTTCATTTGCTCCAAGATAGCTCTCATTGTTTTGGCAGCAGTTGGTCCCCATGAACCGTTTTCTACAAGTGCAACCTTTCTCTTCTGATAATTCTTTGCCTTTAAGTGGTGCAAAAATTCTTCCATAAAGGGGAACACGCCCGCATCGTAGCTTGATGCTGCAAAGACAACCTTATCATATCTGAAAGCGTCCTCTAAGGCCTCAGCAGAATCGTCTCTTGCCAAATCCGTTATCACTACCTTCTTGGCACCTGCATCTGTTAATATTTCGGCAAGTTTCTTGGCTGCCTTCATGGTGTTTCCGTAGATTGATGCAACGGCAATGAGTATTCCGTCATCTTCAGCTTGATAGCTGCTCCAGGTGTTGTATTTGTCAAGATAGAAACCTAAATTCTTTGAGAGCACAGGGCCGTGCAGAGGACAAATAGTTTGAATGTCAAGGCTTGCTGCTTTTTTAAGTAATGCCTGAACCTGAGCACCATATTTTCCTACGATGTTAAAGTAATATCTTCTTGCCTCGCAGGTCCAGTCTTCATCCGTGTCTAATGCACCGAATTTACCAAAAGCGTCTGCTGCAAAAAGTACCTTGTCATGGGAATCATACGCCACCATAACCTCAGGCCAGTGCACCATGGGAGCGGTAACAAAGGTAAGAGTGTGGGCACCAAGTGTCAGAGTTTCGCCCTCAACTACACCGCGGCAGGGATTTACAATGTTGTTGCCAAAGAACTGAGGAAGCATGGCCTTTGCTTTCATCGTCATAACAAGTGTGGTTTCGGGATAGGTGTCGCAAAAGACCTTTATACTTCCTGCATGATCTGGTTCTAAGTGGGTTACAACAAGATAGTCGGGAGTCTTGCCCCCTAATACTTCATCTAAATTGGTAAGCCATTCGTCTGCTTTTCTTATATCCACAGTATCCATAACTGCGATTTTTTCGTCTTTAATAACATATGAGTTATAAGCCATGCCGTTGGGAACAACGTACTGTCCCTCAAAAAGGTCGATATCGTGGTCGTTTACGCCAATGTAGTAAATTGTGTCTGTAATTTTTGTATACATTTTTTTCTCTCCTATAATCTTTCAAAATCTGATGCGGGGTGTTTACACAGAGGACATATAAAATCTTCGGGCAATTCTTCACCTTCATAAACATAACCGCAAATTTTACAAACCCAGCCTGTTTTCTTCTTTTCGGGTGCAGGCTTAATATTTTCCTGATAGTAGGTGTAGGTTGCAGTCTTTTTGTCTGACAACACCTCTGCCTCTGTCGCATCTGCTATAAATAAAATATGTGTACCTAAGTCAATGGTTTTCGTGACTGTCCCCGCGAAGTAGGCGTTAGTATTTTTTGTAATGTATAAAACACCATTATCAGCACGAGCTACATCATTAAAGCCGTCAAACTTATGACAGGTTCTGCCGCTTCTGAAGCCAAACCACTTAAACAATTCAAAATCTGCACTCTCATCAATAGCGGATACACAGAATTTGCCTGATGATAAAAGCTCAGAACAGGTGAGATTGTCTTTATTTACTGCAAGTGCAACCTGCTGAGGATTGGCAGTGACCTGAATGAAAGTATTTATAATGCAACCGTTGTCTTTGTTTGTATTTGTGGTAAGAACATAAAGTCCGTAACCGATATTAAAAAAAGCTTTGCTGTCCATAAGTGCCTCCTGTTTTGGATTTATTCTTAATATATCCACTTAAAAATATAATAACACAAAATAGTAAGAAAGTAAATAAAAAAGAGACGGTCTTTTGACCGCCTCATATTTTTTAAAAATTACATTACCTGTGTATAGATATAAATTGCAAAGAGTGCAACTGAAATCCACATAATGGGTGAAATATCTTTTGCTTTGCCTGTTAAGAGCTTTAATACTACCCAAGAAATCATAGCAAACATAATGCCTGTTGCGATTGAGTATGCAAAAGGCATCATAACAACTGCTAAGAAACCACCGATTGCGTCTGCAACGTCGCCGTCGAAGTCCATCTGTGTTACTGCTGAGAGCATCAACAAACCTACGAATAACATAGCGGGTGTTGTAGCAAATCCGGGGATAGCCAAGAAGATAGGTGCAAAGGGGATAGCGATTAAGAAAAGGATACCTGTTGTTAAAGCGGTAAGACCTGTTCTACCACCTGCAGCTACACCTGCTGAAGATTCAACATAGCTTGTAACTGTTGATGTACCAAGACATGCACCTGCTACTGTACCAACGGCGTCTGCCATTAAAGCACCGCCGGCTCTGGGGAGAGAGCCATCTTCTGCCAGTAAATCGCCTTTTTGTGCAACTCCGATTAATGTTCCAACTGTATCGAAGATATCAGTATAAAGGAATGTAAATAAAACAACGGCAAAAGCCATAAAGTTTTCTTTAATAAATCCAAAATCAAACTGGAAGAGTGCAGGAGCAGCAAAGTTTGCTTTTATTGCATCCCAAGAAAGTGAGGGGATTAAAGAATAAACGCCTGCTTCAATATCAACCACATACCAACCAACTAATTCTGCGATAATACCTAATACCCATGTAGCTAAGATACCGATTAAGATATCGCCTTTTACTTTAAAGTGATGTAATACACCGATGATTAAAAGACCAACAATAGCTAAAACTACCTGAGGTGAACCTAAATTACCAAGACCAACTAATGTTGAGTCGTTGTTTACAACGATACCTGCATTGATTAATGCAATAATTGTGATAAACAAACCGATACCTGCGGTAATACCTAATTTTAAGTTCTTGGGAATTTTGTTAACTAACGCTTCTCTGAACTTAAAGATTGAAAGTATCATAAAGATAATACCTTCTAAGAGAATAGCGGTTAATGCTACCTTGTAGGAATAACCCATTGTGAGACATACTGTGTAGGTAAAGAAAGCGTTAAGCCCCATACCTGACGCTAATGCCACGGGGTAGTTAGCAAAGAATGCCATACAGATTGTACCAATAGCAGCGGAAAGTGCTGTTGCCATAAATATTGCTGCAGCACCGGGGCCGTCAGGGATGATACCCAACATACCGGGGTTTACTGCCAGAATGTAAGACATTGCTAAGAATGTTGTAATACCGGCAATAATTTCGGTTTTTACATTTGTGTTGTGCTCTTTTAATTTAAAAAGCTTTTCCATTTTCCGTCCTCCATTTTTAAATAATTTTGAAAGATACTTTAATTCTACCATAGAATGTGTTAAATTTCAACAAAAAATACAAGATTTTGGTATTTTTTTTGGTGGAGTTGT
>JAZNWB010000057.1:0-25280 GCA_045593125.1 Congzhengia sp.
GACTTGTCAGAAAGCAGAGCGCCAGCCATTTCCTTTATTACATCGCGGTCAACACCCGCAATCTTGACTGTGCCTGCCGCAACTGCCTCAGGGCGTTCTGTTTCATTTCTCAGTACCAATACAGGCTTACCCAGCGATGGAGCTTCCTCCTGAAGACCGCCTGAATCCGTCATAACCATATAGCACTTGTTCATAAGATTGTGAAGCTCTGTAACATCCAAAGGATTAATAAGATGAATTCTCGGGTGATTCCCTAAAATTCCTCTTGCAGTGTTCTGCACCAGAGGATTTAAGTGAACAGGATAAACAACCTGAACGTCAGGAAAAGCTTCTACTGTTTCTAATATTGCATTGCAAATATTTTCTAAAGGTTTACCCAAATTTTCGCGACGATGAGCTGTAACCAGTATCACGCGGTTGTTTTCATAGTCAAGATTTTTAAGACATTCATCAGAAAACTCATAATCGTCACGAACAGTTGTTTTTATTGCATCAATTACAGTGTTGCCTGTTATATAAATTTTTTCAGCATCTACATTTTCACGCAGGAGGTTGTCCACATTGTTCTTTGTGGGTGCATAATAAAAGTCTGCAAGAGATGTGGTCAACACTCTGTTCATTTCCTCAGGGAAAGGAGAATATTTATCATAAGTGCGAAGTCCTGCCTCAACGTGTCCTACCTTGGTCTGACAGTAAAATGACGCTAATGCCCCTGCAAATGTGGTTGTTGTGTCACCATGAACTAAAACAATATCAGGCTGAGCTTCTTTTATTACCTGTTCAATGCCCTTCATAGCACGGGATGTAATATCCGACAGGGTCTGACCTGCCTGCATAATGTCTAAATCAAAATCAGCCTTTATTTCAAATATATCCATAACTTGATCAAGCATCTGTCTGTGCTGTGCAGTTATGCAGACAATAGATTCTATTTCTTCCCTCTTTTCAAGAGCCTTAACCAATGGTGCCATCTTTATAGCCTCGGGACGTGTGCCAAAAACTGTCATGACTTTTATCTTTTTCATGTCTTTACCTCACTTGCTTTCTTTTGTTTCATCGGTAGGCTCTTGTGTTTCTTCTGCCTGCTTGCGGCTTACTATAATAAACGCTGCAATCAACACAATTGCCAAAACCAAAACCAGTGCACGCATAAAGTTTGATATAAATAACACAATAGCAGAAATAGCTAAAATCGCACTGAGTCCGTAAAGTATTACTACTGTGGAACGGTGGGAAAAGCCCATATCAATAAGTCTGTGGTGCATATGCCCACGGTCAGGAGTCATTATGCCCTGACCTTTGATTAAACGCCTTATAATAGCAAAAAGAGTATCAAATATAGGAAGTCCCAAAATCATAAACGGAATAGCAAATGCCACGTAGGTTTTAAAGGGACCCTGAATTGAAATACATGCCAGTACAAATCCCAAAAACGTTGCACCAACATCTCCCATAAAGGTTTTTGCAGGATTAAAGTTAAATGGCAAAAATCCAAAGCACGCCCCTGCTAACGCAGCGGTGAGTACCAGCATTGTGGCGTTTACGTTATGCTGCAGTAAAAGAATGGACAGGAGTGCCACCGCCGCAATAGAAGAAACCCCTGCAGCAAGACCATCTAATCCGTCAATCAAGTTTACCGCATTTGTTACGCCTACAATCCACAATATACTTCCGCCGTAAGCTATCCAGTCAGGGATACGTATCATCAAATCTGTAAAGGGATTTGCAATAGCGATAACACGCACTCCGCAAAATACAGGAATTGCCGCCGCTACTATCTGTATCAAAAATTTAAGTATTGCAGGCTTAGGCTTTAAATCATCCAAAAAACCTAAAACTGCTATAATCATAGAGCCAAACAGTATTCCAATTAAAGACTTATTAAGAGAACCATCAATAACAAAATCTGCAAAGCAGATAATGCTTATTAAAAACCCATAAACAATAGCAATTCCGCCTATTCTGGGAGTTGGTTTTTTGTGCATACGGCGATTATCCTTTGGTATGTCTAAAGCTCCTATTTTAAATGCCAATCGTATGCTCAAAGGTGTTGTGGCATACGCCACAATCAAAGCCACAATAAATGCAAATATAACAAAAAGTCCGTTTGTCTGTGTCATAGCTTTCTCCTGTAAAATATATAATCATAACTATTTTATCTGTATTTAAAAATTATATAACTTTTGTACCAAAAAGTCAATTACACTCGCGTTACAAAAAAATACGGCAAGAGACTCTAATCTCCTGCCATTTATTCTTCTACAACTTCCAATATATCAGATATATCACATTCTAAACAATCACATATTCTTGACAATACATAGCCATCATACCTGACTACCTTGTTTTTGAAATAATTATCTATTATATGATAGCGTATTCCTGTGAGCTTTGAAAGCTCATATCTGCTCATATTTACTTCGTCAAGGGTCTTTTCCAACTTAAGTCTTACAGTTTTCATAATCTCCCTCCCTTATATATTTTAATAAATATATACTCGCTTGACAATTTCCTCTTGTAAATATATACTTATATAAGTATATATTTATTTAGGAGGATGGTTATGAAAAAATTATTTCCCTTATTACTCTCTTTTATACTTATAGTAGGCATAACACCTTGTGTTTCTGCTACAGAAAGCATGGAAAATTTTAAAAAAACAAATGACTACAAACAAAACTTTACCGATGTTGTACAATCCGCATGGTACGCCCAGAATGTTGCAACAGTATATGAATTAGGACTTGTCAACGGAAAATCAAAAACAGAATTTGTTCCTGATGGCAGTGTAACAATTGCCGAAAGTATCACTTTGGCCGCAAGAATTCACAACACATACTACGACTCAAGTCATACCTTTTCGCATAGCTCTCCCTGGTATCAGTCATATGTAGACTACGCCATTGAAAAGGGCATTATAAAATCAGGACAGTTTAAAAACTTCGACATTTTGGCTACCCGCTCAGATTTTGCAACTATTATGGCAAAAGCTTTGCCTAAAAAAGAATTTAATTTAATAAACAATGTAGTACACGGAAACATTCCTGACCTCTACGCCTATATGCCCTGTGCAGAAAGCGTATACACTCTTTATAATGCAGGAATACTTTCAGGCAGTGATGAATACGGCGCATTCTTCCCTGATTCCAATATAAAAAGATGCGAAGTTGCGGCAATCATTGCAAGAATTGCATTAAAAAACCAAAGAAAAGAGTTCATCCTTAAGGCTATCAACGGAACAAGACGAGTTGAGGATATGATATGCATAAAAAAGGATGCACCGCAGAATATTGCAAATATCTACATAAACCCGAATACAGGGGTAGAAACTCCACATGAAACCTATTGCTCCACTACCGAATACTTTGAAATAAACAGCACAGATACAATATTTGCGCGGATAAGAAACGCAGCTATATATTTCCCAAATATAATTTTTTATGACAGCAACAAAAATTATATAAGCGGTGATGTAAAAATTGCACAGGGAGAAGATCGAATAAAGTACAAGGATATGAGCGGTGTTCTCTATGAAGTACCTGAAAACGCAAAATATGTAAGATATTGCTATGGTTCAGGCTTTCACAATAACAATCTCGAAATCTATGTTATAACCCATTCCACAGAGAGTGTAAAGCCTTTTGAGGGAATGAAAATTGTGAATTTTGGAGATAGCATCTTTGGTAATTATGTTGCTCCTAACGATATCTCATCATATGTTTCAAATCTTACAGGTGCTACCGTTTATAATGTTGGATTTGGTGGATGTAGGATGGCTAAACATTTAGAAAATTGGGACGCCTTTTCAATGGATTCATTAGCAGATGCGATTATAACCCAAAATTTTGAAGCTCAGGAAACCGCACTTGTAAATCAAAGTAATTTGCCTTCAAATTTTGACTCAAAAGTTGAATTATTAAAATCTCTTGATTTTAATAATGTTGATATTATATCAATCGCTTATGGTGCAAACGATTTTACAGGATCTAATTTAGTAGGAAGTACACCTGGTACTTTAGATAGAGATACTTTTAGCGGAGCTTTAAGATACAGCATTAAAACGCTTCAAGAAGCTTATCCAAATTTAGAAATAGTTCTTTGGACTCCTATCTATAGATATTGGGTAGATGACAATGGAGATTTCTTATATGATACAGATTCATATGTAAATTCCTCAATGGGTGGTTATAAACTATCAACATTTGTAAATATGGTAAAGAGAGTAGGAACTGAATATGACTTACTTGTTATAGATGCTTATAACGAGTCAGGTATTAATTACGATACGCGAACAACATATTTGCAATCTGATGGATGTCATCCAACATTAGCTGGTAATCAATTGTTAGCAAAATTACTAGCCGATAAACTTTTGGCAAAATACAGTTTAGACTAATAAATGCAATAAGCCCTCCGATTTCTGCCTCGGAGGGCTTATATTTTATAAAAATTATCTATTTAAGATTAACTTTGTGAGTTCAACGGGGTCTACGATTTTGCCGTCCTTGTAAACTCTCATGTTACCTGAAGCAATTTCGTCAATTAAGATTACTTCACCATTGTTGTAACCAAATTCAAACTTGATATCCCAAAGGTCTAAACCGATTGTCTTTAAATCATCAGCTACAATCTTTGTGATTTTTAATGTCTGCTCTTTCATGCTGTTAAACATTTCAGGTGTCATAACGCCTAAAGCTGCTAAGCCTTCCATTGTAACTAAAGGATCACCTAAAGCATCATTTTTAAATGTGCATTCAACGTATCCGCCATCTAAAACTGTGCCATCAGCAATGTATTCGCCGTATCTTCTGATAAAGCTGCCTGTAGCAACTAAACGGCAAATAACCTCTAAACCATGACCGAATACTGTAGCGGGAAGAACTTCCATTGTAGCTTCATCAATGTTTGCTGCTACAAAGTGTGTCTTAATACCTGCATCTTTTAATAAATCGAAAT
Source organism: Congzhengia sp. (assembly GCA_045593125.1). Classification (GTDB taxonomy): domain Bacteria; phylum Bacillota; class Clostridia; order UBA1381; family UBA9506; genus Congzhengia. The sequence goes on from JAZNWB010000057.1 coordinate 4,957, forward strand.
AATAAGAAGAAACTCTCAAGTTAGCCTTTCCGATACCTTCTATTGTTAAACCAACGCTATTTTCACCGGGATCGAAAACGCCGTCTTTACCTGTGCAATCATCCTTGAATTTAAGCATTACGTTGCCGTTATCAAGGCTGTATACGTCTTTTGTTTTTCCTTCGTAAACTTTTTTCATAGTCAAAACTCCTTTTTATGATAAATTTCACAAAAATATAGTAGCACATTTTTTTAAAAAAATCAATATTTAATATGATAAAAACCACTTTTTACAAAAAAGTTTTTTTAAAAAAACAGTAAGGATGAGGAATGAATAAAGCAGCTTAAATTCAAAAAAATAAGTTAAAACTTATTTTTTTGAAGCCTTGTCGGCATAGAGCATTTCATCAGCGTTCTTAAAAGCAGCTTTTACACTTCCTGCAATTATTGAGTATCCTTTTGAAAGCCTTAGGAGCCCCTCTTTTTTTAGAACTGCTTCAAGTTTTAATAATCTATCTATGATTTGCACCTCTGTTGTGTTCTCTGCTATAACTGCAAACTCATCTCCGCCTATGCGGTAAACGCTATATTTTGATGAAGAAAAAACCGATGTAAGTGCTTTTGATATAGATTTTAATGCTGCATCTCCTGCAAGATGTCCCCTTGTATCGTTAATTTCCTTGAAATTATCAATATCAAAAAGCATAATTGCAAATCCTTTGGTTGTACTCATCTTTTCAATTTCTGAAATATGTTTGCTATATGCCGTTCTATTATATATTCCTGTTAAATCATCTTTAAATGCAAGCGTGTGCCATAGCTTTACATCATTAAAAGTGCGAATTCGCAAGGTAAGTTTAAAGTTTCTATATAAAAGAATCAATATTGCGAAGAACTGCACGAAAATTATAAATATTGCCAAAATTAAGAATGTCTTCATGGGTGCTCCCCTAGTCACTGTATATATCTCATGTAAGTATATACCCATTTAATGAAATAGTCAAGAACTTATCTTCAAATATCGTTGTCACATAGCCCTCTCAGGGTTCGATCCCCTGCTAAAAATATAAAATAAGAGCAAGTATCACAAGATACTTGCTCTTATTTGGTACACCATCAGCCGAAAGCGTAAATAAGACAATCCGGTGGATTGTCTTATAGCTTGAGCGTCCCTGCGAGATGAGAGCGAGTGTAAACGACGCTCGAATCCGTTCTGCCAAAAGCAGAAATGGTACACCATCAGGGACAAATCCTTGCTGCACAAGTCTTTCCTGCTTGACGACCGTGAGCTTACGCTCACAGTACCCGTCTACGCACCACCTTCGCTAAAAATATGCCACAGGCATATTTTCTTTACGCTTGGTGCCCTCTCAGGGTTCGAGTCCTACTTAATAATAAAATAAAGCAGAAAACCAAAAGGCTTTCTGCTTTATTTGGTACACCATCAGGGACTCGAACCCTGGACACCCTGATTAAGAGTCAGGTGCTCTACCAGCTGAGCTAATGGTGCATATTAAGTTTTCAACCGACTTTTATTATTATACACATAGAATTGCCAAATGTCAATATGAAAATTTAATTTTTTTCCGTTTTTTGAAAAATAAAGGCTACAGCAAATGCTGTAGCCTTATATTCTTAAATTATTTTATGTTTTTAGTAATAAAGTCGCCCATCTTTCTTACTGCATCACGAAGGATTTCAGCTTCGGGGAGCATTACAATACGGAAGTGGTCGGGAGCATCCCACTTAAAGCCACTGCCGGGAACGATTAACACATGCTTATCCATAAGTAAGTCGTATGCAAACTGCTTATCATTTGCAATCTGCTCTGCACCCTTGTCAATTTTGGGGAATATGTACATTGCACCATCGTTCTTTACATATGATACGCCGGGGATTTTGTCAAGCTCTTCGCAGGTTGCTTTTCTCTGCTCGTAGAGTCTTCCGCCGGGCTGAATCATGCTGTTGGGATATTCTGTATCAGCTAAAGCTGCAGGAATGATTGTCTGCATGATAGAGTTTGCACCCAGACGGATTGAGGCAACTTTTAAGAGTGCTTCGTTGATTTCTTTACGAGACTCTTGCGGTCCGCTTACTACCATCCAACCGCAACGGAAACCACAAAGAACGTGTGACTTTGATAAGCCGTTCATGGTTAAGATTGTGAGGTCGGGAGCGAGTTTTGCCATTGTTGTATGCTCTTTGCCGTCAAATACTAATCTGTCGTAAATTTCATCAGATAAAATCATTATGTTATTCTGACGTGCAATTTCTGCAATTTCTAAAAGAACATCATTTGAATAAAGTACACCTGTGGGGTTATTTGGGTTAATTAACAAAATAGCCTTTGTTTTAGGTGTAATCAGACTCTTGATGTGCTCAACATCGGGATTCCAATGATTTGATTCATCACACTTATAGTAAACGGGTTTAGCGTCACTCAAAATGATTTCATTTGTCCAGAGTGAGTAGCAGGGAGAGGGAACTAAAACCTCTTCGCCTTTGTCAAAAAGTGCTGTTGCAATCATTGATGCAATTTCACTTACACCATTACCGATGAAAATATCATCAATATCAAAATCTTCAATGCCTTTAGCCTTGTGATAATCAAAAATTGCCTGACGAGCGTCAATCATACCTCTTACGTCACTGTAACCAACAGAACGGTCTAAATTAGCAATTAATGCTTCTCTTACTGATTCAGGCATTTTAAAACCGAATGCAGCAGGGTTGCCTGTGTTTAATTTTAAAACCTTCTGACCTTGTTTTTCCAAATCCAGTGCTGCCCAGAAATTCTTACCACGAATGTCTGAACCGATACCAGCCATTCTTTCTGCAACTAATGCCATAACAATTACCTCCATCATTTTCAAAAGTTACCTTGTATATATTATCAAAAAAACCTTTGTGTGTCAATGGCCTACAGAACTTTTTTGGAAAATTCGACACAATTTGCCGCCTATAATTTGCTGATAAAATCTCCCATTTCCCTTACTGCTTTTCTCAGAGTTTCAACCTCGGGAAGCATTACAATGCGGAAGTGGTCACACGTTTCCCACATAAATCCGCTGCCTGGGACAACCAGCACCTGTTTTTCCATTAGGAGATCGTAGGTGAACTTCTTATCATCTGCTATTTCTTTGTGAATTTTTGGAAAAATATACATGGCAGCATCATTTTTAACGTAGCTGATACCATCGATTTTATCAAGCTCTTCACAGGTAGCTGCACGCTGCTCATATAGCCTTCCACCTTTTTCTATCATCTTATCTGTATATCCGTTATCTGCTAATGCTGCTGAAATTGCTATCTGCATAATAGAGTTTGCACCTAGTCTGATTGACGCAACCTTTAATATTGCCTCATTTACACGCTCACGGATTTGAGCAGGACCAGAGATGACAAGCCAACCGCAACGGAATCCGCAAAGACAATGAGATTTTGACAGACCATTTGCTGTAATAACTAACACGTCAGGGGCGATACTTGCCATGGGAATATGTTTTTTTCCGTCGAATACAAGTCTGTCATAAATCTCATCTGCTATTATCACAAAATTGTTTTCTCTTGCAAGCTCTGCAATTTCCTCCAGTATTTCTTTAGAATAAAGAACACCTGTCGGATTGTTAGGGTTAATTAGCAGTATAGCTTTGGTATTTTTTGTAACCAGGCTTTTTATATGCTCCACATCAGGATTCCAATGATTTGATTCGTCACACCTATAATAAACCGGTGTCGCGTCATTTAATGATGCCTCATTGGTCCAAAGAGAATAACATGGTGAAGGAACTAAAAACTCATCCCCTTTATTGAATAATGCCGTTGATATCATTGATGCAACTTCACTTACACCATTGCCAATAAAAATATCCTCTATATTAAAATTCTTTACACCACGGCCTACATGGTATTCATATATTGCTTCTCTCGCCTCTGAGAATCCTCGCAAATCGCTATATCCTAAGGCACGATGAAGATTCTGCATCACAGCACGCTCTACGCTTTCCGGCATTTTAAAGCCAAATGCTGCAGGGTTCCCGGAATTTAATTTGAGCACCTCTTTGCCCTGCCTTTCCAAATCGAGTGCCGCCCAGTAATTTTTTCCTCTTGTACCCGTTCCTATTGTTTCCAATCTATTTGCAATAAGTTCCATAATAAATTCCTCCTGTTTACATGGATTTTTTATTTTTTCAAAAATGTTTTGGTTTTACTTGATGTGACAAAAAAATTCTGCTAAAATTAAAGTAACAATTATTGATAGGAGAATAAAAATGTCAAAAATTATAACCATATCAAACGGAATTATATCTGCCTCCATAAACACATTTGGAGCAGAGCTTATATCTCTTAAAAAGGGCGATTTTGAAAACATATGGGAAGGAAATCCCGATATATGGGCAGGCCACGCTCCAATACTTTTTCCTGTGTGCGGAAGACTCAGAAACGAAAAATACACCTATTGCGGCAAGGAATATTTTCTGGGTGACCACGGTTTTGCAAAGAACTCCTTATTTGTATTAGAAGAAAAGGCAGACTCTTGGGCAACATTTTTACTCAAATCAAACGAAAAAACTCTTGAGGTTTACCCTTTCAACTTTGAATTCCGTGCAAAATTCTCCCTTATAAACAATAGTTTAGTAACTGAATATATAGTAACAAACACCGACAACAAGGACATATATTTTTCAGTGGGTTCTCACGAGGCATACTCCTGCCCTGAGGGTATTGAAGAATATAGTTTGGTGTTTGATTCTGAGGAAAATCTTGAGAACAGTCTTCTGACAGGACCACTTCTTAATCACCAACAGGATCATTTTGGTATAACTTCTGAACTACCATTAAAATATGAATATTTCCCCGAAAGAGACACACTTATTTTTGAAAAATTAAAAACAAAAAATGTAACTCTTCTTCATCGTTCCACCGGAAGAAAGGTATGCGTGGACTTTACTGGTGCCGACAATCTCCTTATATGGACGATGGACGGAGCAAAATTTGTTTGTATTGAGCCTTGGTGCGGTCTTCCGGATTTCATAGATACCGATGGTGACATTACAAAAAAAGAAGGAATACTGACTCTTGAACCTGACAAAACAATTAAAAAATCACACACCATTATTCTTTAAAACAAAGGGCGTTTTGTAAAACGCAAATTTTACAAAACGCCCTCTTTCTTACACTGATTTAAAGTGCGGCTTATTTCATGTTGTTTTCGTATGATTCAATCATCTTTTTAACCATCATACCGCCAACTGAACCTGCTTCTCTTGATGTTAAATCTCCGTTATAGCCCTGCTTTAAGTTTACACCAACTTCCTGTGCAACTTCCATCTTGAATCTGTCAAGAGCTTCTCTTGCTTCGGGAACAACATTTTTCTTGCTGCTTGTCATAATTTCATTTCACTCCTTTTTTATTTATTGTAGCTTGTGGCTACAAAAGTATTTTGTGCGAAAAATTTGCTTAAATACAAGGAAAAGAATTGAAATTATTGAAAAAAACAACAAAAAAAGACTGCGTTATTCTGTAGAATACGCAGCCTTTTTTTCTTATGATAAATCCTCTACATAAAGCACTCTTTCTTTGTTGTCTGCAACAGTCGCATCTGCCGCCGCGGGGGCTTCCGCACGACCGTCACGGATATCAAAGAATTTCTTTGCAACCTGCGGGAAGAGTGCATAGCTTAATACGTCTTCTTCGCTCTTTGCAAAATCCTTTGTTTCCTCTCTGTACTTGTCAAGTTCAGGCTCGATCAAGTCAGCGGGACGACACTCGATAACAACATCATCTCCGATTGCTTTCTTTCTTACTTCTTCATTTACAGGAGCAGGAAGTCTGCCGTATTCTCCACGAAGAAGTCCCTTTGACTCTTTTGTTACCATCTTGTATCTCTCGCCTGCAAGAACATTTAACACCGCCTGAGAGCCTACAATCTGTGATGTAGGTGTAACTAACGGAGGATAACCGAAATCTTCACGCACTCTCGGTACTTCTGCCAATACTTCATAGTACTTATCCTCGGCATTCGCCTGTTTGAGCTGTGAAATAAGGTTTGAAAGCATACCGCCGGGAACCTGATATAAAAGTGTGTTTGTATCTACGTTTAATACTTTGGGGTCTAAATCGCCTGTTTCCTTTAAGTGTGCCGCAACGCCTCTAAAGTGAACTGCTGCTTCACTCATTTTCTTAAGGTCTAAACCTGTGTCACGTTCTGTGCCAGCCAGCGATGCCACCAAGCTTTCTGTTGTAGGCTGGCTTGTGCCGTTTGACATGGGAGACAGAGCACAGTCAACAATATCAACGCCCGCCTGAGCTGCTAAAATATAGGTCATATCGCCTGTGCCTGATGTGTTATGGGTGTGTAAGTGTATGGGAACACCTACATTTTCCTTTAACTTTTTAACAAGACTGTATGCATCATACGGAAGCAACAGGTTTGCCATATCCTTGATACAGATTACATCTGCACCCATTTTTTCAAGTTCTACCGCCATTCTAACGAAATAGTCCTCGTTGTGTACGGGGCTTGTTGTGTAAGAAAGCGCAGCCTCTGCCATACCACCGTACTCTTTTACGAACTTGATGGCTGTTTCCATATTTCTTGTGTCATTTAACGCATCAAAAATACGAACAACATCAATACCATTTTCTACTGACTTTTTGCAGAATGCCGCAACAACGTCATCTGCATAGTGCTTGTAGCCTAAAATATTCTGACCACGGAAAAGCATCTGTAATTTTGTTTTTGGCATAGCAGCCTTTAGGGTTCTTAATCTTTCCCAGGGGTCTTCATTCAAAAAACGCATACATGAATCAAATGTAGCACCGCCCCAGCACTCTAAAGACCAGTAGCCGATGTCATCTAAAATTTTACATGCAGGGAGCATTTCTTCTGTTGTCATTCTGGTTGCCGCCTGAGACTGATGGGCGTCACGCAGAATTGTATCTGTTATATATAATTTACTCATAATCTAGTCCTTTCTATGAAACCTCTATTAACCGAACATTGAAAGCAACACACCTGCAGCTATCGCTGAGCCGATAACACCTGCAACGTTGGGGCCCATAGCGTGCATAAGCAGGAAGTTCTTGGGGTTTTCCTTCTGTCCCACAGTCTGTGATACACGAGCCGCCATAGGAACTGCAGATACACCCGCAGAACCGATTAATGGGTTTATCTTGTTCTTTAAGAACAAGTTCATGAATTTCGCCAACAACACGCCGCCTGCTGTACCCATACCGAATGCCACAATACCCATTGCAATAATTAAAAGTGTCAGGGGGTTTAAGAAGGTTTCTGCTGTAGCTGTAGCGCCGACAGAAATACCTAAGAATATTGTAACGATATTCATAAGCTCGTTCTGAACTGTCTTTGAAAGTCTTTCACACACACCTGATTCTGTGAGCAGGTTACCAAGCATAAGACAACCTACCAACGGTGCCGCTGAAGGCACGAGCCATGCAACGAAAATTGTAACAACAATGGGGAATAAAATCTTTTCTGTCTTCGTCACCTGACGGAGAGCTTTCATTTCGATTTTTCTTTCTTCCTTTGTTGTTAAGGCCTTCATGATAGGAGGCTGAATAACAGGTACAAGCGCCATATATGAGTATGCCGCAACGGCAATTGGTCCTAAGAAATTAGGAGCAAGCTTTGATGTAACAAATATTGCTGTAGGACCGTCTGCACCACCGATAATACCTACTGATGCCGCAAGCTTTTCTAAGGGTGTGCCCGCTAAAAATTCCTGTAACCCATCCATTCCCAAAATAAGAGGGAACAATTCTCTTACACCTAAAAATGTAATAAAAATACCCAACTGTGCTGCCGCACCAAGTAATAAGCTCTTGGGGTTTGCAATCAAGGGACCGAAGTCTGTCATTGCACCAACACCAACAAATATCAAACAGGGGTAAATCCCAAGCTTTACACCTAAATACAAAATGTCGACAAGTCCTGGTGTACCTGAAGCAAACATTTCCCAGTGAACGTGTCCGCCTGCAAAAAATTCCTCGTGGTAAATGCCTGCACCAACAAGATTTGTGAGCAGCATACCAAAAGCGATAGGTAATAAGAGCAGGGGCTCAAATTTTTTAACAATAGCCAAAAACAGGAGTACACATGCGATGGCAATCATAAGAAGCGTCTTCCAGTTGTCACCAAGTGAGAGCATGTAGAAGCCTGTCTGCTGTAAAAAGTTTAAAATAGCTTCCATTTATCTGTGCCTCCGAAAAATTAGTTGATTGAACAAAGAACGTCCCCTGACTGAACAGATGCGCCTTTTGTTACATTTACTGCTGCAACTGTACCGCTTACCGGAGCCATAATTTCGTTTTCCATTTTCATTGCTTCTAAAACCATTAATACGTCGCCTGCTTTAACAGTAGCCCCTGCTGCTACTTTTACATCTAAAATTGTGCCGGGCATAGGGCTTGTAACTGTCTCTCCGCCAGCGGGTGCTGCAGGAGCCGCTACAGGAGTCGTTGCGGGTGCAGGAGCTGCTGACTGTGCTGCTGCACCGTCGATAAGTTCAATTTCTACCATGTACTGTGTTCCGTTTACGTTTACTTTATATGTTTTCATTTTTTTCTTTCCTTTCAATGCTTTTTATTATAATCTTTTTATTGACTTAATTCTGATGCCTGTAACATCAGTTCCTAAATCTTCTGCGATAGCCGCTGCTACTGCTGCTGCAAATTCGCCTTTGTTTGCTGCTACAGGTGCTACCTGAGGTGCTACCTGAGGTGCTGCCTGAGGTGCAGACTTTTCGCTTTTTGCAAAAAGCTTTACCACAGAACTCATAATGTAGCAGATTAAAATTAATCCTATAAGTCCTGCAAAGACCGTCCCCAAACCAAGGCATACAGCCATTGCGTTTGAAATTTCCATAGATTTCGACTCCCTTCGATAATTTTTCCATCCACTTTCGAAAATGACAGTTTTTTTGTTGTATAACTTTTTTCAATACCCAAAAAAAGCCAAATTTTCTCCTAATATCATTTTAGCAAATACCTTAAGAAATATCAATACTTTTTCTCTTTTTTTTGTAAAATTGGCAGTTTTTCAAAAAAAATGTGCTTTTCTATTGTTTTTTTAGTAAAAAAACAGTATTATTATAGGTATAAACAAGATTTAAGGAGTATTCTTATGGACGCGATTACTCGGATAGAGAAAAAATATTCCACAATGAGCAAAAGCCACAAGCTGCTGTCAGATTTTGTGCGTGAAAACTACGGTCGTGCAGCTTTAATGAATGTAGAGCAGCTATCTTCCGCCACAGGCGTATCAGAGGCTACAGTTGTACGTTTTTCTGCCGAACTCGGCTATGAAAAATTCAATCATTTCCAAAAGGCGTTAAACGACTACGCTATGTCAAACCTCACATCTGTACAGCGTATGGACAGGGCGAGTCAACAGTATCAGGATACGGACATCTTAACTTCTGTTTTAGAAACTGATATCGGTAGAATCCACAAAACCTTAGAAAGCCTGGATCGCAAGTCTTTTAACGGTGCAGTAGACGCTCTTAACTCCGCCAAAAATATTTATATCATAGGGCTTCGCGGTTCTTCCTCTTTAGCACGTTTTTTGGAGTATTACTTGAACCATATTTTTTCAAATGTCAAGCTTGTAAACGGAGCTTCCGTGGGAGATATATTCGAGCAGATGTTCAGAATAGGAAAAGACGATGTGTTGATTGCATTCTCTCTGCCCAGATATTCTTTAAGAACTATCCGTGCAGTACGTTTTGCTAAGAAAAACAACGCAACAATTATAGGCATAACTGACGGAGAAAATTCTCCTATTTTAGATATGTGTGACTTCCCTCTCATTGCAAAAACCGCTATGGAGGCATTTGTAGATTCTTTGGTTGCTCCTATGTCCTTGATAAACGCTTTGGTGGTTGCTGCAAGTATGAAACGTCCCAAAGAGGTCAACTCATATCTTAACAAACTTGAAAGCATCTGGCACGATAACGAGGTATATAACAATGGTGAATAAAGAAATGACAGTAGAAGATTTTAACTATTTTCTCCCCGAAGAATTAATAGCACAAACACCTCTCGCCGAGCGTCCCTCTTCACGACTTTTGGTGTTGGACAAAGAAACAGGTGAGGTTTCACACCAGAGCTTTCGCAATGTACTGGACTATTTAGAGGATGGCGACTGCCTTGTGTTAAATGACACAAAGGTACTTCCTGCACGGTTACTCGGCACAAACGCCACAGGAGCCGCTATTGAGTTTTTGTTGCTTTCACAAAGAGAAGGAGACACACAAAATGGGGACGACATTTGGGAAATCATTGTCCGCCCCGGCAGAAAATGTACGCCGGGCAAAGTAATTACCTTTGGTGACGGATTACTTAGTGGAGAAATTTTAGAGGTTTTAGATAACGGCAACAGAATAGTGAAGTTTTCCTACGAGGGAATTTTTAATGAGGTATTAGACCAGCTGGGAGAGATGCCCCTGCCGCCTTACATTCACGAGAAACTCTCTGACCGCGACCGCTATCAGACAGTTTATGCCCGTCACGAGGGGTCTGCTGCCGCACCTACGGCAGGACTTCATTTTAACGAGGAATTTTTAGAAGAAATAAAAGCAAAGGGTGTGCGTCTTGCATTTGTTACTCTGCATGTGGGGTTGGGAACCTTCCGCCCCGTAAAAGTAGAAAAAATTCGTGATCACGAAATGCATCACGAAAGCTACGTCGTAACCCCCGAAACCGCAGAAATTATAAACGAAACAAAAAAGAAAGGCAAAAAAGTAGTATGCGTGGGCACAACCTCAACAAGGGTTTTAGAGTCTATTGCAGACGATAATGGATATATCAAACCCTGTGCGGGTGAAACAGGAATATTTATTTATCCAGGTTATAAATTCCGTTGTCTTGATGCTTTAATTACAAACTTCCATCTGCCCAAGTCAACACTTATAATGCTTGTGTCAGCTTTAGCCGGCAGAGAAAATGTGCTTACCGCGTATAACGAAGCAGTTCAAGAAAAATATCGTTTCTTCAGTTTTGGCGACGCGATGTTCATAAAATAAATTATAGGCGCAGAAAAAATCGTTCAGAATGAACAGTCTGAGTTCGAAGCTGTATGTGTATACAGCGGGAGGCGAAGAATGTTCATAATCAAAAGCATAAATTCAAAAAGCACTCAGGTTGTTCTGAGTGCTTTCCTATTTATAATCCAAATAATTTACATTTTGCTTTTGATGGTCTGGACCATTTTTACCAGCCTATTTTCTGCCGGTTGAACCAAATCCGCCTTCTCCTCTTGAGGTATCTGTCAATTCTTCAACCTCAACAAAGTCTGCCGCAATATACGGTGCAATTACAAGCTGTGCCACTCGCTCGTTTGGTTCAATCTCTTGTGGGTCATTCGAGTAGTTATGCAGTGCCACCATTATCTCGCCACGATAGTCGCTGTCAATAACGCCTACACAGTTTGCAGGGGCAAGTCCGCGTTTACACGCAAGACCACTTCTTGCATAGATAAGTCCCACTAATCCTTCGGGAATTTCTGTAGTAATTCCTGTATGAACAAAGTAAGTCTCACCGGGAGCAATGGTTATATTTTCATCTAAAAGCGCGCGTAAGTCTGCACCGGCTGCAAAGGGAGTTCCATATACCGGCGCAGATGCGCTTTTATCTAATTTTGTAAATTTAACTGTTTCTTTTTCCATCACGTTATAGGTCCTTCCACCAGATAATTTCGTCTCCTGCTAAAGTTGCCGCCAAATCAATAACTCTTTGGTTACTGCTACCACGGAAACGCAGGCGTAAATCTTTTAAGTCTGTTTTAAATTCGCCGTCTACCAAAATATCGATGTAGGAGAGCATTTCATCTGTCACTTCACATCTTGCACGACTTTCAGACAACAGCTCATCATCTAGAAGATACCCTGTATAGCACCATACGGTTTTTTTGGGGTAGGTTTCTTTAATTCTTTTTAACAATCCTACCAAAACACGCTGGTTTGACGGCTCAAAGGGCTCTCCGCCTAAGAGCGAAAAGCCTTTGATATAGTCAGGTTTTAATAATTCAATTATTTTTTCTTCCTGTTCCTCTGTAAATTCTTCACCGAATTTAAAGTCCCATGTTTCTTTATTGAAACAGTCCTTACAGTGGTGTGTGCATCCGCTTACAAAAAGTGACACTCGCACCCCCGGACCGTTTGCAACGTCACAGTTCTTTATTGCTGAATAATTCATATCTTCCTCTTATAAGTGCAATACCCTTGCCTTGATTTCCTTTGTTTTACCTACGTTCCAGAAGTTTTCACCAAGGTATCCGCAGGTTCTTCTTGTTACGTTCATCTTTGCGTGGTCTTTATTTCCGCATGCAGGACATTCCCACTCGTTATTGTCATTTATAACGATTTCGCCATCATAGCCGCAAACATGGCAGTAGTCTGACTTTGTATTGAATTCTGCATACTGAATGTTTTCGTAGATGAATTTGACAACATCCTCAATACCCTCTAGGTTATGACGCATATTAGGAATTTCAACGTATGAAATAGCACCGCCTGAAGAAATCTTCTGGAACTGACTCTCAAATTCAAACTTATGGAATGCGTCAATATCCTCACGTACATCTACATGGTATGAGTTTGTATAATATCCTTTATCTGTGATATCTTCAATGCTTCCAAACTTTGCCTTGTCAATACGTGCAAATCTGTAGCATAAAGATTCTGCAGGTGTGCCGTAAAGAGCAAAGCCGATGTTGGTTTCTTCCTTCCATCTGTCGGTTGTAGCACGCAGGTGATTCATAACCTTGAGAGCAAATTCTGCACCCTCAGGTGTTGTATGAGATACGCCCTTCATTGCCTTTGTTACTTCGTATAAACCGATGTAGCCCAATGAAATAGAAGAATAACCATCAAATAATAATTTATCTATTGTTTCGCCTTTATCTAATCTCGCAATAGCACCGTACTGCCAATGAACAGGGCTTACGTCTGATTTTGTACCGAGGAGTGCACGGTGACGGCACATCAAAGCTTCGAAGCAAAGCTCAAGACGCAAATCCAACTCCTTCCAGAAAACGTCCTCGTTACCACGGGCAACAATACCAATCTGAGGAAGATTGATAGACACAACGCCCTGATTGAAACGTCCTTCAAATTTGTAGTTTCCGTTTTCGTCCTTCCATGGAGATAAAAAGCTACGACAACCCATGGGAGAGAATACATTACCCTCATAGTTTTCACGCATTTTCTTTGCAGAAATGTAGTCGGGATACATACGTTTAGCCGAACATTTAACGGCTAATTCTGTAATGTAGTCATACTCGCCGCCGCTCAAGCAGTTGTGCTCATCTAAAACATATACAAGCTTGGGGAACGCAGGTGTGATATATACGCCTGCTTCGTTTTTAATGCCTTCTAAACGCTGACGGAGAATTTCTTCTACTATCATTGCGTTTTCCACAACATATTCGTCGTCCTTATCTATATGTAAGAATAAGGTTACAAAGGGAGACTGACCGTTTGTTGTCATCAATGTATTTATCTGATACTGAATGGTCTGAACACCAGCACGAAGCTCGTCCTTCATTCTTTCACGAGCAAGTTTTTCTACCATTTCTGCAGGGATTGAGCCTTCTGATTTTGTTTCTATGCTCTTTTTGAACTTTTCATAGCTCTTTCTTAAATACTTGCCAAGGTGCTTAATATCAACCGACTGACCGCCATACTGGCTCGATGCTACTGATGCTATAATCTGTGTAACGATAGTACATGCAACCTGGAAGCTCTTAGGAGGCTCGATCAACTTGCCGTTCATAACTGTACCCTTATCTAACATATCGCCAATGTTGATTAAGCAACAGTTAAAGATAGGCTGAATAAAATAGTCAGCATCGTGGAAATGCAAAACACCATCCTCGTGGGCCTGTGAGATTTTTTCGGGAAGCAGGATTCTCTTTGTTAAGTCCTTTGATACCTCGCCCGCAATTAAATCACGCTGTGTTGCCGCCGCAACTGCGTTTTTATTGGAGTTTTCTTCCATAACGTCCTTGTTTGCATTTTTAATAAGGCTCAGGATTGATTCGTCTGTTGTGTTCGCCTTACGTACAAGTGCTCTGTTGTAACGGTAAACAATATATGTTTTAGCCAGAACAAATTTATCGAGCTCCATTAACTTCTGCTCAATAATATCCTGGATATCCTCAACCAATATTCTGGGCGCCTTTCTTGATTCGATAAAATCAAGGATTTTTTCAACCTCACATTTTTCCACACGCTCGGTTGGGGGCACTTCGTTGTTAGCTTTTTCGATGGCAACCTCTATCTTGTGTCTGTCATATTCAACAGTGGTTCCGTCTCTTTTTATAACTAACATTTTTTCTCACTCTCTCTTTCTTTTTCTTTCAGCGATTTATATTATACCGCACTTGTTTTAAAAAAAATGTTGCATTTGCAACAAAAAAGTAGTATAATACTAAATATAGGGAAACTTGAAATATTTGAACACAAGATAAAGGGGTAGACTAAAATGTATAAATCGGCTTTATTTAGCGGTTTTCAAGATGGAAATATCCAAAAAATGGTCAGATGTTTGGGTGTTAAATTCAAAAACTGTAACACAAATGAAATAATAATGTCATATAAGGAATCACCTGAATATCTATATGTTGTGTTGTCAGGAACAGCCGAACTCGCGACATATGATTACGACGGAAACAAGACTGTTCTGGAGCGATTTATGCAGGATTCAATATTTGGGGATATGTTTTTTAAGCCTCTGGGAACAGACGAATTCAGCGTTTTTGCCACATCGTCCTGTGAGGTCATGTATTTCCGATATTATGATGCCATAAATTTGTGTGAAAATGTGTGCAAAGAACACAAAAAATTCCTCGATAATCTTTTTATGCTAATGTCAAAAAAACTGCTGACACAATCACGGCATATAGAAATACTCACAAAGAGAACCATCAGGGAAAAACTCATTAACTATCTTGAATATATAGAGGCAGAATCAGGCTCGTTTTCCTTCCTTCTTCCTATGTCCCTTTCTTCCTTGGCAGATTATCTCAGCATTGACAGAAGTGCAATGCAGCGCGAAATTAAACGTTTAAATGACGAAGGAGTCATTAAATCGAAGGGAAAAAAAATAACATTGATAAAAAAATAAAAGGCACTCACGCAAAGCGAGTGCCTTTATTAATTTTAAATTAACCAAGAATTGATAATTCTGTTTCTTTATCAAAGAGGTGGATTCTGTTCATATCAAATGCAACCTTGATTTTATCGCCAACCTTCGCTGTTGAGCGGGGATCTACCTTTGCAATGAATGAAGATCCTTCAATATTTAAGTAGAGAAGTGTTTCAGAACCCATAAGTTCTGTAACTTCAACGTCTGCGTCAACAACACTATCGGGTGAAGATGCCATGTATGCTTCTTCATCATGGATGTGCTCTGCTCTTACACCCATTGTAACTGTCTTGCCGATGTATCCGCCATCAACTAAAGCTGCTGTTCTGCCTTCAGGAATCTTAACAGAAGCGTTACCGAGTGTAAAGTAAATACCGCCTTCCTTCTGCTCAATTTTGCCGTCAACAAAGTCCATTGTGGGGCTACCGATAAATCCGCCAACAAACATGTTAACAGGATGATCGTAGAGATACTGAGGAGAAGCAATCTGCTGGATGATACCATCCTTCATAACAACAATACGTGTACCCATTGTCATAGCTTCTGTCTGGTCATGTGTAACATAGATAAATGTTGTCTGAAGCTTGTTATGTAATTTGCTGATTTCTGTTCTCATCTGGCCACGGAGCTTAGCATCAAGGTTAGAAAGAGGTTCGTCCATTAAGAATACCTTAGGGTTACGAACGATAGCACGACCTAATGCTACACGCTGTCTCTGACCACCAGAGAGTGCCTTAGGCTTTCTGTCAAGGAGGTGCTCAATATCTAAGATGCGAGCAGCTTCTATAACCTTTTCTTTTATTTCCGGCTTGGGAACCTTACGGAGCTTAAGACCGAATGCCATGTTGTCAAATACTGTCATATGAGGATAGAGAGCGTAGTTCTGGAAAACCATCGCAATATCTCTGTCCTTCGGAGGTGTGTCATTAACAATTTTGTCACCGATCCACACTTCACCTTCAGAAATTTCTTCTAAACCTGCAATCATTCTGAGTGTTGTAGACTTACCACAACCAGAAGGACCTACAAGTACGATAAATTCCTTGTCAGCGATATCTAAATTAAAATCGCTAACGGCTGTTACGCCGCCGGCATATCTTTTGTAAACACCATTGAGTTTTAACTCTGCCATTTTTGAATTACCTCCAAAAAAATCATAATATTGTTATTATAACGTATTATAGCATATTTGCGTTTGGATTGTTAGGTCATTTTTAAACAAAAATATTTCTTTTTTTTTGTGAAACAATTACAAAAAGCATCATTATTCCCAAGTTAAGGGCATTTTAACACTTTTCTTTTGTTTATTTAGCCACCAATACTTTCCAAATATATATTAAGCATACCGTAAATCATCTTTGCCGCTTCCTGACGTGTAGCATTTTTCCTAGGATTAAAGTTTCCTAAATCATCTCCTGAGATAATCAGACCAGAAATGGCGTAAACATGAATCTTTGCATAATCTGCAATTTCTGCATCATCTGCAAAGCCTGCCGAATCGCCTGTGGTAAGCTCTATACCCTGAGATTTTAAAACAGTGTTTATGATTTTTGCCATATCCTGACGTGAAATGTGCATACCTGTACCAAATCTGCCGTTACCGACACCTCCAATAACACCTGATTTCTGTGCCGATGCCACATATTTGTAGTACCATGCATCCCTTGCCACGTCAACAAAATCGGTTTCTGCATTTTCATCAACTAAATCAAACAGTTCAACCACAAGCTTTACAAACTCTTCCCTGGTAATGGGATTATCGGGCATAAATTCTGTTTGCGATTTTCCGTTGATTATTCCTCTGGCATAGAGTGCTGCAATATAGCTCATTCCCCAGCCACTGGCATCAATAAATGGATATGGAGCAGTCCTTATAACGTACACCTTGTTCGGCTCTAGAGCCGCGACTATTCCACCGTCACAGGGAACGGAATACTTCACCTCGCTCAAGATACCTGAACCCACCAATCTGTAAATCATGGGATTGTCTGATTTTACCTTTATTTCTACAATTGCGGGAATATTTTCATTCGTTTTGACAACAACTGAGCCTTCAAATACGCTTTTCGCTACTCCTGAAATACTGTCTACTACCGTATAATGTTCCGTTTCTCGCACCGTTGCTACAGGAGGAACTGTGCCATCTCCTACCAGCTTGCATACTCCTAAATCTGCAAGTGCTAAGGCAGCATGTCTTTTGTCAACATCTGCTACCCAGTTCAAAAAGTTAGCCATGCCCTCTGCAAGCTTGTATGCCGTAATTGTCTTACCTTCGGCATTTACAAAACCTGCCCATACTCCATCAAACTTTGTTGAAAAATCAGGGTTCACATTTGCAACAGTAAACACGCCGTCTTTAAAATTGAAGAGTGCACCGCCGTTTACCTCAGGAATCATCTTTAACATATTGGCAATCACATAAGATGTGTATCCGTCGTCTGCCAGCACAGTTTTTGCCGCAGCAGACTGGTCATACAATACTTTTGTCATTTGATCAATTCCGTAGACAATCGCATTACTTATGCTTGCGGGTACTTTATTCTGAAAAATGTCAGCATATTTTAGTCTTATGCCTGTACTTTCGTCTATACAGCCAAAACTTCTGAATACCCGTATAGCTGCATCTTTTTCTTTTTCTGTCATTGTGACACCCAGCATTGACTCAAACAAACCCGAGTTTACGTTATCAATACCTGCCGCAATTCCCGCATCAGTAGTCAGAAAAGGTCTTAGCATAGCAATATACTGTGCACGCTGGTCTTGCGGATATTCTGCCAATATTTCAAAAAATGAATTTGTTGCACCGCGAGCTGCCACACTCATTGGTGTAACTGTTATCATAAGTATTAATATAAAAGAGATTATTTTCTTCATAAGTTTCTCCCATGTCCAAGAAATCCGCAGCGATGCTGCGGATTTCTTAAATGTCTTAGTTTAATTTTCCGATTTCTTTGTAGTAATCGATTACACCATAGATAATCTTTGCCGCTTCAGCTCTTGTTACGTTGTTTAAGGGCTTAAATGTACCATCGGGATAACCGTTTACAATACCTAATTCGCTTGCATGAGCGATGAAGGACTCAGCATAGCCATGGATTTCATGACTATCGTCATACACCGTCTTCATGCCTTCTTCTGTCATTGCTGCGTATCTCATAACAACTGCAATCAATTCCTGACGAAGGATTGTCTTGTTGGGCTTGAATTCGTTATCGTCATAGCCTGTGTAGATGCCCATTTCAACCATTAAGTTGATAGCACCTCTGCCCCATGCTGCAACACTTTTATCGTCTGCAAAGCCTGTATCCTTATCAGCATATTCTGCTGCTTTCTCTTCTAAATCTAAAGCACGTGTCATGATAACTGCGATTTCCTGTCTTGTAACACCGATGTCAGGTTTAAAATTGCCGTCATCGTAACCGGTTAAGATACCTCTGCCTTCCAAATCACGGATAACATCTTCTGCCCAGTGGCCAACAATGTCAGGGAACTTAACAGGCTCAACCGGTGTAACAGGTTCTGTGGGTATCTGTGAACCGCCGCTGAAACCACCACCGCCTAAGATACTGCCTCCGCCCTGCTGTGTTACTGTGGGACGTGTAGCTGCAGGCTGGTCAGCCTCATAAAGAGCAATATCTGTATGAGCTAAAACTGTCTTTAAATCAGCAATTGAAACTTTCGTCGTGAGTGAATTAAAGAACTCCACAAAGCCACAGATAATATCATAACCTTCAGCTTCAGCATTAGGTGATGTAGAAACTGCAACGCCGTTAATCTGTGTTGCATCAATATACGAAGCAAGATTTGTTGCAAATGTTTTATCGTATGTATGGAGAACAAATTCTGTATCGTCTGCAGAATCAGTCATTACAAAGAGACCTCTGAGAGCTGTTAATAGAACTAAGAAGTTATCAGCATCTAATGTTTCTCCGCCCTGATATATATGTTCTGCAAATTTACCACGCATATCAGAATCAACATACGCATTATAAATATTATTTGCTGCTGTTACCTGGTCTCCTACCAAATTAACCTTAGCTAAAGGAATTTCTTCTATAGTGGGATTTTCAATGTCATCACCGAACAAATCGAGTGACGCACTACGCTTATCGAGCGGCACTGCCTTGTAGATTTTGAACAAGAGCTTAAACGCTTCTTTTGTAGCTGTGCTTTCTGCCTGAAGACCATTAAAGAAAGGCTCTAAGCTGTCCTCTAAGGCAGGAATGCCTACGCCGTCTACAGCATTAAGAAGTATGTCTATGCCGTTGTTTCCGTCCACCATTAACGCCTTAAAGTTTTTCCATACAGAAATTCTTTCCTGTGCACTGGTGCCCATCATATAATCTTTCACCTGTCCAAACAAACGATCAATGTTTGAACTTCCCATTGTCACATCTGCAGCCATAACGGGGCATACCATTGTAAGCATCATAACAGCTGCGATAAGTGAGCATAATAACTTTTTCATATTTTCCTCTCCTTAACGTTTTGTATATGTTTTTTAAATTACTCTTCTAGTAAGTGCAGATATTTTGCATAATAACTCTTTATCTGGTCTTTTTCCTTCTGACCTAAACGAGTACGGATAAGTTCGTAAGCTGCTTTAAATTTTTTGTTGTCTACGCCACCTACGGCATATGACAAAAGGGTCTGATAGTCGTCTTTTGACAGGCTCTTGGCTAAAATGCCCAAAACTGCAAGCTTATCAGAAACAGAAACCTTGGATTCGAGTTTTTTCATACTCTCGGCATCTAGCACTACTGAAATGTGTTTTGTTTTATCAACCGCATTTTTATTATCAAGCACAGGTAAATCCACTGCTTCACCTGCTTCCTCCATGGCTTTACTCACAGATTCCGTCACTTTGGAAAATGCAGTATTTACCACAATGTATGTACCCACAGTACCCACAACTAAAACACTTGTCAATATGATTGTAATTGTGAGGAGTTTCTTCTTTCCCTTAGTCATTATCCTCCTCCTCACTTATAGCTTTATACAACAAACACTATTTTATAATATTATAACCCTAAAGAATAAAAAAGTCAATATGCAAGTAATTTTAAAAAAGACTTTACAATTCCGTTGGTTTGTGGTAAAATAGTTCTCGTGGTAAATATGCTGATGTGGCACAGTTGGTAGCGCAACGCCTTGGTAAGGCGTAGGTCGGCGGTTC
>JAZNWB010000058.1:0-20793 GCA_045593125.1 Congzhengia sp.
GAAAACAAATCAAAAAGAGCAAAAATTGCCATAGCAGTTATTTTGGTTGTAGCTATTTTAGCAGGTGTTGTTGTAGGTGCCTTGTTTTACACAGGTATTCTGGGCAAAGAAGAGGTAGTCGAACCTACCACATCTGCAATTGAGGGAGAACTCAGAAAAACCTTTGCAGGTATTAACTTTACAGATATGTCCATTACCGACGAAGTATCGGCAAAGGCAGCAATCGCATCAGGTCAACAGACTATGGGTTTTGCAGATGTTGATAACGAATACGAATTTGACAAAAAGATAGAATTTGCGGATGGTACGATATATCGATTCCGTCAGGTATATTTAGGTATTCCTGTATATGGCGGAGAGGCAGTTATTTCAGTACGTGATGATGGTACTCCAATAAGCTACAATTGTTCATACATTACAACTCGGGGACTCACTGTTGAACAGACCATTGATAGTGCGACGGCAGAAAACGCCATTGTGGATTATGTGAGTAAATTGCCTGATGAGTATGTTATTGTATCGGGAGTAAATGTAACACCTGTGCGAAAAACTGTGACAAATTCAAACGGAAAAACCTATCTTGCATACGTAGCAAACGTTTCAGGCTATAACAGATTTGATGAATACAATGCATACGATGTATTTGTTGATGCAGTAGGCGGCGGCGGAATAGGTGTTGTTGCCACATCAAGCTTTGAGAATGAAGAAACAGAAGCAGTACAGGATGTGGAAGAAAGCTATATTTATGAAATAGCTACAGTTAATGATAAATTCGAATGGAACGATGAGAAAAGCACCATTGCAGAAGATAAAATACTCATATCAGACGTTACATCAGGAAATGCGTCACCCTATATTGTCAGTGTAAAGGATGCCACAGACCGAGCGTACAACTTCTTTAATACTCAGTACGGCTGGAAGGGACTTGACGGCAATGGAACTGGATTTAAGGTGTATATAAATTCAAACCAATATGTTTCTGATAAAATTCCCACGGGCAATGCACTTTATACAAACGGCAAACTGATGTTTTTCCGTGAGGACCTTACGCAGGGCGAAATTGACTATAATACAGTTGTTCACGAGTACGCCCACGGCGTAATGCAAAACCTCTCAGGAGTAAAGGGCACAAAGGTATTCAACGAAAATGCTGCAATCGTTGAAGGTATGGTAGATATTTTCGGAGAGCTTGCAGAAATAAGACAAAACGGTACTGCAGATTGGAAGCATGGCGAACGTGATTTGGCAGCTCCTTCAAATGGATATTATATGAGCACATCAGGTGTGGTAAACATTATGAATTTGCAGAGCTGTTATGCTTACAGTACGGTAGTTTCTCATATGGGAGCATTTACTGCAAGTAATATAACAGATATAAATACATTATGTGAATACTGGTTCCGTGTGGCATGTACAATGACGCAGCACACAGATTTTTCTGAGCTTTATCAGATACTTGATTGTATTGCTCTTTCTATGTATGAAGAAGGCAAGATAGATGATGCAACAAAGACGGAAATTTCAACAGGTGTCGGGATGATGGAGCAGGGATTTAATGAGAACTTTACAGAATAATTAGCTAGTATATGTAAAAGAGATTGTCGCAATGCGACAATCTCTTTTAGTTTATTATAATATAATTATGCGTGAACTCACAGGTTTCGGTTTGTACATGTATTCCCAATTCTGCAATTTTTCGCAAGACTTTGTTTATATCGGGGATGAGGTAACCGATTTCGTCCTTTTCGTACTGAGATAAAATCTCCATTACTGCATCACGATTAGTATCGTTCAGCGTGATTGCTGCTTTCATACAGGTCAAATCCTCACATATAGCTGCAACATCACCGACAATATCATCTGCGGGTAGAGATGGAGATGCGGCAGATATGTCTTTAGCCGTGCTTCCACCACCTGAGGGAGCGGTGTTCTCATCGACAAAAGAGTCATAAGATATATCTTGTCCGGCTTTTTCTTCTGTTTTTGCAACAGGAGCTGCACTTTCTTTGCTTTGGATTAATGACGTAGTTTCATCAACAGGAACACTTATTGTATCTGATGTAGGTACAACTGAGTAATTAGCAGAATCAATGTCGGTCTTTGTAGTGCTTAAATTAGAAAAGCCTACAACTGACAATGCCACAACCGCTGCTGCAGCCACTCCTGCACCGCTGCGACGTAAAAGCACGATACGCCTTGCACGTTTTTTAGCCTGTTGTTCCGCTACTCTTGCCATGAGGTTTTTGTGGAAATTTTCAGAAATACTAACGTCGGGAATTTCCTGAAAGCTTTTTGAAATCTTTGATAAAAACAAAAATTCCTGGTTACAGTATTTGCAGTGCTTTATGTGCTCTTTCACTTTGCTATTTATGTCATCTTCGAGTACATTGTCAATGTACAGTGGAATTAAATCTACTATGTCTTTGCAACTTTCATTCATAGCGTTACTCCTTTCTATTAAGAATGACGAATATCTATAAGAAAAGTTCCTTATTTTCTTCTAAAATTTTACGCAGAGCAAGTCGTGCTCGGGATAACCTTGACTTTACTGTTCCAAGTGATATGCCGAGAATTTTTGAAATTTCATCATATTCAAAATCGTTTATATCACGAAGGGTGATTATTGTACGATGTTCTTCTGATAAAAGGGACAGAGCATGCTCTAAAGCTTCAGCCGCAGCTTTCTTCTGCAGATTATCATAAGGCCCTGCTGAAGTGTCTTCAATCTGTAACTCATACTCATCATCGTTTGTGTCTGACTGATGAATGCTTATAGTATCCGCTCTTTTCGAGCGTTTTCTCAGCATATCAAGACAGATATTGTTTAAAATAGTAAAGAACCAGGTTGCAAATGATGAGTCCTCGCGGAAGGTGTTGATTTTATCAAATGCACGCAGGAAAGCCTCTTGCGTAGCGTCTTCTGCCTCGTTTGCATCTTTCAACATACGGTAGGCAAAGTTTATTGCTCTTTGCTCGTGAGCAGATACAAGTAAAGAAAAGGCCTCAATGTCCCCCGATTTTACTCTTTTTATAATGTCATTCACTTTGCCACCTCCTTGATGTTATAATAAAGTGCGATTGCAACAAAAATTGCAATCGCATAAATTTGCTATATTATTTTTACCTATAATATATTAACTATTCAAATAATGAATCGTCGTTTTCAATCCAGTCGGTGACATTAATTACACGATATTCTGTATCAGTGTCACGGATTATAACATAACAAATACCTGCATTTATAATGGCACGCTTACACATGGAGCAACTGTTTGTGCCACTCATTAATTCTCCTGTCGCACCGCTGACGCAGGCAAGATACAGGGTTGCCCCCATCATGTCTCGGCGTGAAGCAGAAATTATGCAGTTTTGCTCTGCGTGAACAGAACGGCACAACTCATAACGTTCTCCTGAGGGAATTTTTAATTCTTCCCTTATGCAACGACCTAAATCAATGCAGTTTTTTCGTCCTCTGGGAGCACCATTGTAGCCTGTTGAAATAATTTCGTCATTATTTACGATGATTGCCCCATAGCAACGGCGAAGACAAGTGCTTCGTTCTGCAACAGTCTGTGCTATATCTAAATAATAATTGATTTTATCGCGTCTGTCAGTCATAATTTAACCCTCTATAGCTCTAATTTTATCAATTCTTGCCTGGTGTCTGCCGCCTTCAAATTCGGCAGAAATGTACGCGTTTAAAATATTTTTAGCAAGGTCAGGACCTGTAACTCTTCCACCCAGTGCCAACATATTTGCGTTGTTGTGTCGCTTTGTCATTTCAGCAGAATATTCGTTTGAAACAAGGGCACAACGTATACCACGCACCTTGTTTGCAGCCATTGAGATGCCAATACCTGTACCGCAAACCAAAACTCCCCAGCTACATTCGCCGGATATCACTTTTGCACAGGCTTTTTCTGCAATATCGGGGTAGTCGACGGAAGACGTATCATAACAACCAACATCTGACACATCAAAACCTTTTTCCATAAGATGCTTTTTTAAAACTTCTTTTAATTCAAATCCGCCGTGGTCTGAACCTATAACAACTTTCATTTAATTATCCTCCGATTTGTGTTTTTCGTCGTATTCGCGCTCTGCCTGTGATTTTCTTAAATACAAGGGAGCAATGACAGAAGATGTACCCACATCACCTGTGATAGCTTTGTAGTAGCCTAGAAGTGCTATGGCACCTGCCGAAATTATATTGTGACGTGTTTCGGCTATCGTAGAATTTTCAATGCCCGATAGAGCGCTGTAGTTTGCAACGGCACCATCACCCACAAATAGGCATCTCTTATCCTTTGCTAAAGTGATAATGTCATCAATTGCCATAACACAGGGAGCTACAATCTCCGTACCATTTTCATATACGGCAGTATAGCATTCGCCCTCTCTTGCAAAAACCAAGGCAAAAACTGTCCCGTCAAAATATTTCACATTTTCATACAATGCCACAAGTGAAGTTATTGCAACACAAGGGCGATTTAAGGTATCTGCAAAACCACGTACAGTAGCACCACCGATTCGCACCCCTGTAAATGAGCCCGGACCTATTCCGCAGGCAAAAACGTCAATGTCCGAGAGGTTAAGTTCAAGGTCAGAAAGCATAGCCTCAACCATGGGAAGCATTTTGACAGAGTGAGTCTTTTTTTGATTTTGTGTATATTCGCATAACACCTCACCATCGCGGACAACTGCAGCAGTTGCAGCGTTTGATGAGGAGTCAATACCCAGAACTAACATAATTTCTCCTTATTTAATATCAATTGTTCTTGAGGTTTCGCTGTCTTTTGAAATATCCACACGGATATTTTTTTTAGGCAGCCAGTTTGGTATATTTTCGGGCCATTCAATGATACATATACCGCCAGCGTTTAAGTAATCATCAAAGCCAAGTTCATAGAGCTCGTCTTCGTCCTCTATGCGGTACATATCAAAGTGATAAACAGGAAAATCTCCGCCGTCGTATTCATTTACTACAGTAAATGTCGGGCTTGTGGCGAAATCGCACGCACCAAGAGCCCGACACAGACCATTCGTAAATACAGTTTTTCCTACGCCCATTTCACCATAGAGAAGTATCACATCTCCTGGCGTTAAGTTTTGAGCAAATTCTGAGGCGATACGTGTGGTATCTTCTGCAGAATGTGATATAAATTTTGCCATTATGCTGCGGGATTCCCCGGCTTTATAGCAGGCTTCGGTGCTTCTGACGGAGTAGGAGCAGTCGAAGGTGCAGGATTCTCCGAAGGTTTGGGAGACACTTCGGGTGTTGTTGAAGGAGAGGGAGAAGTGGAAGGAGACTCAGAAGTAGTTGGAGTTTCCTCGGGTTTTTCTGCGGGCTCCGGCATATAATCTGCACCATCATCTTCGCCACCCAACACATCGGGAATATTTGTATCAGTAATTATATCATCGTCTTCATCTATAATTTCATCGAAATCCTCATCCATATCGGGAGCATCATTGCCATAGGATGCAGGCTCCTCGTTGTGGTCAAGTATAATTTCAGTAATCTTTGCAGAGGCAAAGAACAAAGCAATAAGTACTAAAATAATTATTAATATTTTGCCTATCTTTCTAAGAGGTGATGAGCATTTTTTATCAGTTTCCACGGGAACATCGTCCTGAAGGTCAGAAAGGTCAAAATACTCCTCGTATTCTGTTTCTTCGGATTCGGTTGTTTCGTAATCCTCGTAGGTTATTTCTTCATTGTTTTCTTCAAGGAAGTCTTCGCTAAATCTTCTGCCGGTTCTCCTCATTTTCATTTCCTCCTGTCATTTCATAAAATATAACCCATCATAGCTCAATTGTACCATAAACAAAAGCCAATGTAAAGCAAAATTTAGTTGATTATAGCGGCTACACAAATGTCCTCTTTTTTCTTTACTCTGCCGCTTTTTACATACAGGTTTCCAACGTTCATATCGGGGTTGAAATTCTTAATATATGAAACAGTGTTGTAGTTACGCACATTGAATTCCCTGACACCGGTGTCCACCACTGAGGATTTGCCGTTTCTGAATGTTTTGAGTGTACCTGTTTTTAGGGTATAGTCGTAATCGTCAAAATAGAAAAACGCACCATCAACATAGAAAAAGTCACGGTAGGATTTATCGGACAGTTGAGTGAAATTGCCGTCAGTAAAAATCCCGAGACGATCTCCTGAAAAAGCGATAGCAGTAGAGGAGTCTGTGCCATCTACATAGTAATCTGAAATATCTTTTGCGATAACTTTGCGACCACGCAGGTTTTTGTTTGTTATCTCGTAGCGAATAAGCTCACCGTATCCGTCCTTTTCATTTTCTATACAGTAGATGTATCGGCCATCTAAAGAAATAATGACGGATTCCTGTGGAAATTCCTCAAACGCCTGATAAGGCAGCCTATTCTTTCTCAAAAGATACATATCCACATCCATTTGTGTCGCAAGAGAGGAGAGGATGTCGCTGTTTGCCTCAGCTAAGGAGTTTAACTTACTTGTTTTAGGTCGGTATATGCCGTTGTCGTATCTTTTGTAAAGTATCGCATCATGACAGGTGTTATAGGAAAGATACGGTGATTCAAGATATGTATCTACACGTTTGTTGGTGTTACGCTCACAAAGATATAAAGAGTATCCGTTGACCGTAGCGGGATTTTCGGTATAGTTTTTTCGGATGGCATCACGCATAATCTTGTGTTCGTATTCTGTTAAAGCATCTTGATAGCCTTCCGCATCAAAGAGAGTGGCCCCGCTTTGAGTGTAAGTGAAGTCATCAGGGTCAGGATATGAAAGCTTTGAATCCTTTGTGGCTGCGTCATCATAGAAAATCTCTGTAAACCGCTTTTCGTAAAGCTCTTCTGTTGTAAAGTAAACAAAATCGCCCAGCATAATTGCATCAACTACATTCTCTGCCATAATTATACGGGGAGAATCGAATTCTTTTTTGTAAAGGATAGAGTCCTTTATGTAGTACATAACCGTATAATCGCTTTTATCGGAAACAATTTTGGTTACGTTAGTATCAATCAAAACTGGCGTTTCGCCACGGGAAGTACCACAGGTGTAGACGGACTTATCTGACTTGTAAAAAATGATTTTTTGGTTGTTTTTGCTCAGATAGTAATCCTCGACACTGTTGGCGATGACCTTCGAGGAAACAAGGTCTGACACACAGAGCATATCCCCTCTGCGATAAACTACAAATTTGCCGTCGGGGTTTATTTTAAAATCTGTAACAGAAGAGTCTAAAATAATTTCTTCGCTCATAATTTGTCCGTCGGAAAGCGTGCTTACACACAGATTGTTGTCTTTCGATATATAAAAAACAGTTGTACCTTTTTGGGCAACCTTGACTGAGGCGTCAATATCACCTGTAACAGTTCCTGCGGTATAGCTTTGGTTTTTTACAGTTTTTAGTGTTATATCGGAAAGTCTTTGGTAAATAAGCGGCTGCTGAGTTTTATCAAAGGTAACTGTAGGCAGCAGGTGGTCTGTTGCAGTTTTATAACCGCGGTATCCCACAATACAGACTATGGCAACTACAACAATATAAAAAACCAATTTAATGAGGCTGAACTTTTGCTTTTTTGTGTAGTCTTTTGGAATCCCAAAGGACTCGTTGCCGAAATTTTTGTTTTCTTCCATTATAACACCTCCCCAAAGCCTTATTCTTAATAGAATTATTATATATTTTTCCGATCAGAATGTCAAGTATTGAGCACTTTGGTATAAAACGAGAAAAAAGCGGAAATAATTAGTATAATCACTAAAGGAGGAGAGAAAATTTATGGAATTAAAAGGTTCAAAAACAGAACAGAATCTGATTACCGCTTTTGCGGGAGAATCACAGGCAAGAAATAAGTACACGTTCTTTGCAAGTCGTGCACGGGAAGAGGGATGTCACAGCATTGCTGCAATATTTCAGGCAACGGCAGACAACGAACGGGCACATGCCAAGCGTTGGTTTGAAGAACTAGGCGGTATAGGAAGTACACAGGAAAACTTAGCGGCGGCCGCTGCAGGAGAAAATGCAGAGCATACCCATATGTATCCTGAATTTGCCCGCATAGCAGAGGAGGAGGGATTTACTAAAATCGCAGCACTTTTTAAGTTGGTTGCAAAAATTGAAAAAGAACATGAGGAGAGATTTCTAAAAACTTTAAAAGAAGTAGAGGAACAAAAGGTTTATATAAAGGACGTAGAAGTAGAGTGGATTTGTGCAAATTGCGGTCATGTCCACAAAGGAAAACAGGCTCCTGAGAAATGTCCTGTATGTAATCATCCTACAGGTCATTTCGAGGTAAAAATGTCATAAAGCGGGTGTAGAAAAATGCACACACCACACAACGCAAATAAATCTCATAATAAAGCATTCAAGTTGTACCTGAAAAATAGAATAACATAAAATAAAACAGAAGAAATTCGCCATTTGACGAATTTCTTCTGTTTTATTGCCTTGTGTTTTGAACAAGCCAAACCACTCGTCGTACCATCGTACGACCTCGGGGCACGCCCTTACGGGTATGGATTGTCCAATCTGCATCATTTTCCATCCACCCCAACAGAAGGCACGCGGTATTACCGTGTGACTTTTGTTTATAATGGCTTATATTTATTGATGATTTTTACTGCACTCTTTACACCATCTACAGCGGCACTCATAATGCCGCCTGCATATCCTGCACCTTCGCCTGCAGGCATCAAACCTTTTATAGTTTCAGAGACAAAGTCGTCGTTTCGTAAAATTCTTACAGGTGCAGAGGTTCTTGTTTCTACGCCTGTCAAAACAGTATCACGATTGGCAAACCCCTGAATTTTTTTATCAAATTGAGCAAAGCTACGCTTTAAGAATGAGTTAAAATGCGGGGTAAACAGATTATTTAAATCAGCAAATTCAAAACCGCCTGTAACGCTGGGAGAAATTCTGCCCAAAGAAGTGGTTTTAACCCCGTCTATATAGTCACCCAAAGTCTGTACGGGAGCAGAGTAGTTATTACCACCTAAAGAATACGCTCGTCTTTCTAAGTTGCGTTGGAACTCTATTGCATCCAAAGGATTTTGACCAAAATCCTTTTCCGTTACATTTATACATATAGCACTATTGGAATTTTTGTTATCTCTTGTGCGATTGCTCATGCCGTTTACAACAACCATGCCCTCTTCTGAGCTTGCGGTAACAACTGTTCCGCCAGGGCACATACAAAAGCTGTAGCAACCGATGTTGTTTTCGCGGCAGGAAACTTTATAGCTTGCAGCTCCAAGCAAGGGATGCCCTGCAAAATCGCCATATAAAGCCTCGTCAATATCCCTTTGCAGGTGCTCTGCGCGAACGCCCACAGAGAATGTCTTACTTATCATTTTAAGACCCTTTTTATAAAGCATTTCATAGGTGTCTCTTGCACTGTGACCAATTGCGAGAACGCAAACCTCACAGGGCAGTTGATTGCCGTCAGAAAGGGTTAGTGAAGTAACACGCGAATTAGTGATATTTATATCGCAAACCGCGGTATCAAACAAAATTTCGCCGCCGAGAGCGATGATTTCTTCTCTTATTGATTTTACAACTGATTTTAAAATGTCTGTGCCAATGTGGGGGAGCGATGAGTACAAAATATCTTCAGGAGCACCATGTTTTACAAAATCCTGTAATATTCCGTCAATCAGGGGGTCTTGGTTTCTGCAAGTCAGCTTTCCGTCTGAGAATGTTCCTGCACCGCCTTCGCCAAACTGCACGTTGGTATTAGTGTCAAGCTCGCCTGTTGCCCA
The DNA here is from genome assembly GCA_045593125.1 of Congzhengia sp. Lineage (GTDB taxonomy): Bacteria > Bacillota > Clostridia > UBA1381 > UBA9506 > Congzhengia. The sequence goes on from JAZNWB010000058.1 coordinate 9,758, forward strand.
AAAATATTCTATTTTTTTTGTTCGTTCTTCAACTCTTGAGCCTCGCTCAATAATGATGGGGTGATAGCCTAGTCTTGCCAATGTGAGTGCACAAAACATTCCGCAGGGACCGAATCCTACAATTACAGGTCTGTGCAGGAGTGGTTCCGTACCGAATTTAATAGGAGCCTCCTCTTTTATTTCTACCTGAACAACGTTGTCGCCTGTCGTAATCTTTTTATTAGTTTCTACTAAAACAGAATATATAAAATTAACCTGCTTGTGTCGTGCATCAACTGACTTTCTTAAGATTTTATGGGAAATCACATCAGAACCTGACAAGCCTAATTGGTTTTGAACAACACAAAAAACTTCGTCTTGTGACGAAGTTATTGGCAGTTTTAAGTTGCTGACTTTGTAATGCATAAAAAGCACCTCACACAAATTCACACAATACTGTATTGGACAGTCGCAATCCCTCGGGGGTAAATCGCAGGAAGTCCCCGTCCTTTTCTAAGAGTCCCAGATCTAAATATTTCCTTATGGGTTCTTTAAATTCAAAATAAAAGGTTGAGCCAAATCTGGATTCGAAATCCTTTGCAGACACGCCTTTGGTTTTTCTCAAACCTAAAAACATAAATTCACTCATCTTATCATGGACAGACAATCCTGTTACATCATATTTTTTTAGGGGAGACGCGATGTATTCATCTAAATCGTTTGTATTGGTATAACGCTGATTGTTATAGTAAGAGTGTGCCGCACATCCGCAGCCAATATATTCTGTACAATCCCAGTATTTCAAATTGTGACGTGACTCAAACCCCTTGCGTGCAAAGTTTGAAATCTCGTACTGGTGATAACCTGATTTTTCAAGCATGTCGCAAGCAACATCATACATCTGCACCTCTGCATCTTCTGAGGGAAGATAAAGCTGTCCTGTACGCACCCGTTCAAAAAGAGGAGTGCCCTCTTCTAATATAAGACTATAACATGAAATGTGATTAACCCCTGCGGAAAATGCCTTGATGAGCGTATCACGAAGAGTTTCTGTCGTCTGGTTGGGCAGACCAAACATAATATCTAAGCTTATATTCTTAAAGCCTGCAAATTTTGCGTCAACCGCACAGGAAATGGCATCCTCTGCATTATGAATTCTTCCGATTGTTGAAAGCTCTGCGTCGTTAAAAGACTGTACCCCAATACTTAATCGGTTAACTCCCGATGCACGAAGGGCTTTTAATTTCTCTAAGTTACATGTACCTGGGTTACATTCCATTGTAATTTCTGCATCCTCTGATACATCAAAATAGCGGAAAATGTTATCCATTAAAAACTCTAATCCGTGGGTGGTAAGAGATGTGGGTGTGCCTCCGCCAATGTATACTGTATCAACAGCCTCGCCACGGTAGATTTTCATTTCCTCCGTGAGTGCTGCCAGGTATGCCGCTTCCATATGGTAACAACCAGAAAAGGACACAAAATCACAATATTCGCATTTTTTCATACAAAAGGGAATGTGAATATATAGCCCGCGCAAATCCTTCACCTACTCGTCTAATTTAAGTACTGACATAAATGCTTCCTGAGGTACTTCCACAGAACCTACCTGACGCATTCGTTTTTTGCCTTCCTTCTGTTTTTCTAAAAGCTTTTTCTTACGTGTTATATCGCCGCCGTAGCACTTGGCAAGCACGTCTTTTCTCATAGCTTTTACAGTTTCTCTTGCGATTACCTTTGTGCCAATTGCTGCCTGAATGGGAATTTCAAAAAGCTGGCGTGGAATACTTTCTTTCAATTTTTCGGCGATTTTTCTGCCGCGGACATACGCCTTGGTTGAATGGACAATGAAGGACAGAGCATCTACCATTTCGCCGTTTAGGAGTATGTCGAGCTTTACAAGCTGGGATTTTTTGTAGCCTGCAAGCTCGTAGTCAAACGATGCATAGCCCTTGGATTTTGACTTTAAAGCATCAAAAAAGTCATAAATTATTTCATTAAGAGGAAGCTCATAGTGGAGCTGTGCACGTGTAGAATCAATGTAGGTCGTGTTCTTATAAACACCACGGCGGTCCTGACAAAGCTCCATAATGTTTCCAATAAACTCTGTGGGACACATAATGTCAGCGTTTACCACAGGCTCTTCCATATATTCTATTTCGCTGCCATCGGGGAGGTTGGAGGGGTTAGAAATTTCCACCATCTCACCGTTTGTTTTCATAACCTTATAAATAACACCTGGGGCAGTTGTGACAAGGTCTAAATTATATTCACGTTCGAGTCTCTCCTGAATGATTTCCATGTGTAAAAGTCCTAAAAATCCACAACGGAAACCAAAGCCTAAAGCTACTGATGTTTCGGGCTCGTATGAAAGAGAAGCATCATTTAACTGGAGTTTAGCTAAAGCGTCTCGCAAATCCCCGTATTTTGCACCATCTGCAGGGTATACACCGCAGTAAACCATGGGATTTACCTGCTTGTAACCAGGTAGAGCCTCAGGAGCTTTTCTGTCTGCAAGTGTGATTGTATCACCCACACGGGTATCAGATACGCTCTTTATTGCAGCGGTCAAATACCCAACCTCGCCTGCTGAAACCTTAGTGCTCTTTAAGCAGCCATTGGGGTTTAGATATCCTACTTCCACAACGTCAAACTCCGCACCTGTTGCCATCAAGTGAATTCTATCACCCGGTTTTACCGAACCGTCAAATACACGGAAATATATAATTACACCCTTATAGGCATCATACACGCTATCGAAAATAAGCGCCTTTAGCGGTGCTGTTTCATCGCCCTTGGGTTCAGGGATAATTTGCACGATTTGTTCTAAAACAGACTCAATATTTATGCCGTTTTTTGCAGAAATTTGTGGAGCGTCCTCAGCCGGAATGCCAATTACGTTTTCGATTTCTTCGATTACCATTTCAGGGTGAGCTGCAGGCAAATCAATTTTGTTGATTACAGGCATAATCTCTAAATTGTGGTCAAGTGCAAGGTAGGTGTTGGCTAAAGTCTGTGCCTCGATACCTTGAGATGCGTCAACAACCAAGATTGCACCCTCGCATGCAGCTAAAGAACGTGAAACCTCGTAGTTAAAGTCTACGTGTCCCGGTGTGTCTATTAAGTTGAGCACATATTCTTCGCCGTCGGATGCCTTGTATAAAAGTCTTACTGCGCGTGCTTTGATGGTGATACCACGTTCGCGCTCCAAATCCATGTTATCTAAGACCTGACTTTCCATTTCACGCTCAGTCATAGTGCCTGTTTTTTCCAGTAAACGGTCAGCAAGGGTAGATTTTCCGTGGTCGATATGTGCAATTATAGAAAAATTTCTTATATTTTTTTTGTCCATTTATTTCTCCGTTTGTTAAAAAGGCTTAACGGTATGGTTAAGCCTTTTTAATTAATTATTTTACAACAATATTTACTAATTTGCCTGGAACACAAATCACTTTAATAACCTGTTTCCCTTCGATTAAAGCAACGATTTTTTCATTTTCAAGTGCTGCTTTCTCCATATCTTCTTTTGAGATATTAGCAGGCAGCATAATTTTATCTTTTACTTTGCCATTAATCTGGGCAACAATCTCAACTGTATCGTCTACGCACTTATCTTCATCGTAGCGGGGCCATTCTGTTTCGTTAAGGCTGCCGCCAAAGCTTGCACGTTCCCACATTTCTTCTGTTAAGTGGGGAGCAGCAGGGTTTAAGAGTGTGATAAATGTTTTTAACTCGCCGCGTGTAATCGAGCCTTTTTTATAAATGTCGTTGATTAACGCCATTAAAGCTGCAATCGCTGTGTTAAACTTCATTTTATCGTAATCTTCTGTAACTTTCTTGATTGTCTTGTGCATAGCTTTTTCAAAGTCAGTACTGTAACCTTCTTCATCTGTTAAGATGTCCTGTAAGTTCCACACACGTTCAATAAAGCGGAAGCAACCCTTAACTCCGTTAATTGACCAGGGTGTTGACTGGTCAAAAGCACCGATAAACATTTCGTAGGTTCTGAAAGTATCAGCACCGAAATCTTCTACCATATCGTCGGGGTTTACCACGTTTCCACGTGATTTTGACATTTTTTCGCCGTTTTCGCCTAAAATCATACCGTGTGAGGTACGCTTTGCATAAGGTTCGGGAGTTGATACTACACCGATATCATATAAGAACTTGTGCCAGAAACGTGAATACAACAGGTGGAGTGTTGTATGCTCCATGCCGCCGTTGTACCAGTCAACGGGCAGCCAGTAGTTAAGCTTTTCTGTTGCTGCAATTGCAGAGTCATTTTCAGGGTCAATGTATCTTAAGAAATACCATGATGAGCCTGCCCACTGAGGCATTGTATCGGTTTGGCGTTGTGCCTCCGCTCCACAGCAGGGACAGGTGGTCTTAACCCAGTCTGTCATTTTAGCCAAGGGGGATTCGCCGTTTTCGCCGGGTTCAAAGTTATCTGTTTCGGGCAATGTCAAAGGAAGCTCTGATTCGGGAACAGGAACCCAACCGCACTTGTCACAGAAAATCAACGGAATAGGCTCGCCCCAGTATCTCTGACGTGAGAATACCCAGTCACGGAGCTTATAGTTAACCTTTTTCTTGCCGATGCCACGCTCTTCTAAGTAAGCAATCATTTTAGCGATAGCGTCTTTAACTTCTAAACCATTTAAGAATTCAGAGTTTATCATTTTACCTGAGTAAATATCAGTAAATGCAGCTTCCTGTACGTTTTCTCCGCCTGCAACAACCTCGATTATGGGGAGATTGAATTTCTTTGCGAATTCCCAGTCACGGTTATCGTGTGCAGGAACTGCCATAATAGCACCTGTGCCATAGCTTGTTAATACATAGTCTGAAATAAATATTGGTATTTCTTTGTTATTTACAGGGTTAACCGCAGATAAACCTATAAGTTTTACACCTGTCTTTTCTTTTGAAAGCTCTGTTCTTTCAAATTCTGACTTTTTAGCAGCCTCGCGCTGATATGCACGAACCTCGTCAATGTTTTCAATTTTGTCGGCAAATTTTTCGAGCAATTCGTGTTCAGGTGATACAACCATATATGTTGCACCGAAAAGTGTATCTGCACGTGTTGTGTAAACAGTTAATGTATAATCAATACCTGAAAGCTTAAAGTCAACCTCGGCACCTTCAGATTTTCCTATCCAGTTTTTCTGCTGAATTTTAACTTTTTCGATGTAATCGAGTTCTTCTAAATCGCTGATTAAACGTTCAGCGTACTCTGTAATCTTTAACATCCACTGGCTCTTGTTTTTCTGCACAACTTCACTGCCGCAACGCTCACAAACGCCGTTTACTACTTCTTCGTTAGCTAGACCTACCTTACAGCTTGTGCACCAATTGATGGGCATTTCCTGCTTGTATGCAAGGCCACGCTTAAACAACTGCAAGAAAATCCACTGTGTCCACTTATAGTATTTTTCATCAGTTGTAGAAACTTCGCGAGTCCAGTCAAAAGAAAAACCTATACTCTTAAGCTGACGCTTAAAGTTTGCGATATTGTTTTCTGTAACTATTTTGGGATGAATTTTATTTTTTATAGCAAAGTTTTCGGTAGGCAAACCAAATGCGTCCCAACCCATGGGGTAGAGTACGTTATAGCCTTCCAGTCTTTTCTTTCTTGCTATGATGTCTAAAGCAGTATAGCTTCTGGGGTGTCCTACGTGCAGACCCTGACCTGAGGGGTAGGGGAATTCTACAAGACCGAAAAACTTAGGTTTTGTGAAATCGTCGCTTGCTTTAAATGTATTCTCTTTATACCATTTTTCCTGCCATTTTTTTTCGATTTGTTTATAATTGTATTCCATGATGAACCTCCGTTGTTATTCCTCTGTTATGGTGTTTATGTCAATACTTTGTGCGTCGTTCCAGAGCTTGTCAAGTCCGTAGAACTCACGCATTTCTTTGTAAAAGATATGAATTATAACATCGCCGTAGTCAAGTAACATCCACTCATTTCCGCCTTTGCCTTCTTTTGCGATTGGGTGGATACCTTCCTTTGCGAATTCGTCTTCAACGTTATCCGCTAAAGCTTTTACCTGAGTAGAAGACCCTGCTGAACAGATTACAAAATAATCTGCCAGTATTGTGAGGTCTGAAACCTTAAGGAGCTTTACATCAGCTGCCTTCTTTTTATCTAAAACCTTAACGGCTAAAGCCGCTTTTTCAAATGCATTTTCGTGATTCATCGAATTATCCTCCTTGCGAAGTTTTTCTCTTATATATTTTTCAGCATCTATCGTTTGATTATGCAAAATGTGACCCCGTCTGTTTGTGTGGGAAATCGTAAGTCCGAAACCATAAAGCAAGGCACGGTCCAAATCTTTAAAACATAATTCCCGAAGTTCTGCCAATCCCTCAAATTCTTTTCTGTTTGGTTCAACAATATCTGCAAGATAGAGGATTTTTTCCATGACATTCATGTTCTCACGCCCTAAGGTGTGGTAACGGATTGCGTCTAAAATCTCAGTATCTTTTATTCCGAAATCATGTTCTGCCATATATGCACCAAGTTCGGCATGGAGTAGTCCTAACTCTTTTTCCTTGACTTCGTCTAAGGGGATGCCGTATTTTTTACACATTTCGAGTTGTGTAGTGTGGGGAATCTGCTTTGCACAATCGTGAAGTAGTGCTGCTATTTCAGTTTTTTCAACATTTGCTCCGAAAATTTCTGCCATTTTCACTGCAGTTTCTACAACACCCAGCGAGTGGGTATAGCGGTGGTCGGTAAGCATAGTACCTAGCTTTTCTTTCATCTGTTCTTTAGTCATAACGACTCCTTAGGGTATAGATTGTTTTTTACTATATATTCCAAAACTCCGTCAGGCAGGTCTTTTTCGCAGAAAGTACCTAGGGGAATTTGTTCTCTCAAATCTGTTGAGGATAAATCGTAAGAAAAATCCTCTATAAAAAATACTGACGGCACAGGCTCATCTCCGGAAAATTTGCTGTAATATTCGTTTTTCTCCACACCTGGACGTGCTACTACGATAAAATGACACATTGTCAGCAATTTTTTGTAATTTTTCCACAGGGGCAAATCACGGAATGAATCAGCACCGATAATAAAGAAAATTTCAGAATCAGGGAATTCGCGTTTAAAGTGGTCAATGGTTTTGTAGGAGTAATTCGGTTCCTCGTTCTTTATGTCAAAATCCGAAACACAAAATTCGCGGATATCTCCCACGGCAATCTTCACCATTTCGTAGCGGTGGATTTTGTCGGTCTTTTTTACGTTTTGCTTGTGAGGGGGATTCCCTGCAGGAATAAAAATGATTCGGGATAAACCAAAATCACCTAAAACCTTTTTGGCAAGTTCTATATGTCCTGAGTGTGGCGGGTCAAATGTTCCGCCGAAAAGACCAATTCGTGCCATGTTGCCTCCTGTTATTTTATAACGATTGTACGTTTTTTCTCATCATCCGAACGGCGGTAGAGGACAATTTTTGAACCAATAGTCTGTACGGGAATCGCCTCTAAGATATCTGATAACTCATCACTTGTCTCGCGGGGAGTTAATTCGCAGTTTTCCAAAACGTGAATTTTTATCAGTTCACGAGCTGTCAGGGCATCAGATAACTGTTTGATTAAGTTAGGTGAGATTCCCTCTTTTCCAATTTGAAAAATAGCGGGAACTTTGTTTGCCAGTGAACGCAGATATGCACGTTGTTTGCCTGTTATATTTTCTTTTGTTACCATAATTTATGCCTCTTTAAAAAATTAAAAATTTAAAACGCCGAAATTACATTCAGCCTATCCTATAACATTATACATTGTTCGGGAGAAAAAGTCAATCGAACTTGCGAAAAAATAAGCAGAAATATGTTGATTTTTCTTACGGGTAATGGTAGAATAAAATAGCAGAAAAATGTGTAGGAGGTCATTATGAGTTTTGTTCATTTACATGTGCATACAGAGTTTAGCTTTTTGGACGGCGCGTGCAGAATCCGTGAGCTAGTTTTGCGTGCCAAGGAACTTGGAATGACAGCACTTGCTATAACTGACCACGGCAATATGTGCGGTGTAATCGATTTTTATAAAGAGTGTAACGCACAAGGGATTAAACCCTTAATTGGTTGCGAGGTTTATGTTGCAGCTCGTGATATGGACGAAAAATCCTACGACAACGGAAACACCACACACCATCTTGTTTTGATTGCAAAGGACAATGAGGGTTACAAAAACCTGACTAAAATTGTGTCAAAAGGCTGGATGGACGGCTTTTATTATAAACCGAGAGTAGACTTCTCTGTGATTGAACAATACCACGAGGGGCTTATCTGTATGTCGGCGTGTTTAGCGGGCGAAATCCCTCAGGCAATACTGGCAGACGAGGATGCCAGAGCACGGGCTTTGGTGGAAAAATACCACGGACTTTTTGGAGAAGATTTTTATTTAGAAATACAGAATCACGCAATCCCCGAGCAGAAAAAAGCAAATGCAGGCATAATCCGCCTTGCAAATGAATATAACATTGGTCTTGTTGCTACAAATGACGTGCACTATATCGAAAAAGACGATGCAAAATATCAGGATTTATTAATGTGCATCCAGACTAACCGCAAAGTTAGTGATACCGACCGAATGGCATTTGAAACAGATGAGTTTTATTTAAAAAGCGAAGAAGAAATGAAAGGGCTTTTCGGTGCGATTCCGGAGTCTATATCCAATACAGAAAAAATTGCGGGAAAATGTAATGTTACATTTGAGTTTGGAGTTTTAAAGCTTCCTCAGTACGATGTACCTGATGGCATGACGTCTTACGAATATTTAAAAAAGCTTTGTGAAGAAGGACTGGCACGCCGATATGGTGAAAATGCCGAGGCGAAGGAACGTCTTGATTTTGAACTTGATGTAATCCGCAGTATGGGGTACGTTGATTACTTCCTTATAGTGTGGGATTTTATAAAATACGCAAAAGACAACGGCATTCCCGTAGGTCCCGGAAGAGGCTCTGCTGCGGGCAGTATTGTCAGCTATTGCTTAGAAATCACAAACATTGACCCCATAAGATTCGGTCTTATTTTTGAAAGGTTTTTAAACCCTGAACGTGTGTCAATGCCTGATATTGACGTTGACTTTTGTAACGAAGACAGACAGCGAGTTATAGACTATGTTGTGGAAAAATACGGCAGAGAAAGAGTTTGTCAGATTATAACTTTTAACAAAATGAAGGCAAAAAATGCAATACGTGATGTAGGTAGAGTTTTGGATGTGTCATATGCCGACACTGACGCCATTGCAAAAATGATACCCTTTGACCTTAAAATGACTATAGAAAAGGCATTAGAACTTAACCCTGACATGAGGGCGAGATATGAAACTGACGCTATTGCAAAAGAACTTATTGATGACGCGATGAAACTGGAGGGACTTATTCGTAATGCAGGCACGCACGCAGCAGGCGTGGTTATAGCGAAAGAGCCTGTAACGGAATATCTTCCTTTGCAAAAAAATGATGATGTGGTAATTACCCAGTTCCCCAAGGATACGGTAGAAGAGCTTGGGCTTTTAAAGATGGACTTTTTAGGTCTTCGTAACCTAGGCATTATTAAAGATGCGTTAAATATTATAAAGGCTTCAACAGGCAACGACATTGATATAGATTCAATTAGTCTTTCAGAACCCGGTGTTTATGAAATGATTGGCCGTGGTGAAACTGAGGGCGTTTTTCAGCTTGAAAGTGCCGGAATGAAGCAGTTTATGAAAGAATTAAAGCCTGAGAGCATAGAAGATATCATTGCGGGTATTTCTCTTTACCGCCCCGGTCCTATGGACCAGATTCCGCGTTATGTTGCCAATAAGGAAAACCCTGAGCAAGTTAAATATAAGCACGAAATTTTAGAGCCTATCCTAAACGTAACCTACGGCTGTATGGTATATCAGGAGCAGGTTATGGAGATTGTACGGAAGATGGGCGGTTACTCTTTGGGTAGGGCAGATCTTGTTCGCCGTGCAATGAGTAAGAAAAAAGAAGATGTAATGATAGCAGAACGTAAAAATTTTATTCATGGTATAGTAGGTGATAATGGAAATGTTTTAGTTGACGGTGCCGTCCGCCGTGGAGTGGCAGAAAACGTTGCCGATGCCATATTTGATGAAATGATGGATTTTGCACAGTACGCTTTCAACAAATCTCACGCCGCGGCTTATGCCTTTGTAACATATCAGACGGCGTACTTAAAGCATTTTTATCCTGCTCAGTATATGGCGGCACTTCTTTCTTCAGTTTTGGATAGCCCTGAAAAGGTGGCAAAGTATTCTGCCGAGGCAACCCGTATGGGTATTAAAATATTGCCCCCTGATATAAATAAGAGTGTCAAAGGTTTTGCTGTACAGTCAGGAGATGTAAGATTCGGACTTGCGGTTATCAAAAATGTAGGTGTTGGCTGTGTGGACGCTCTTGTAGCAGAACGTGAGAAAAACGGAAAATATAAATCATATAAAGACTTTGCAAAAAGAACAATAAAACTAGGTGTTACCAAGCGTGTTCACGAGTATTTAATAAAGGCGGGAGCTTTTGACTCCTTGGGTGAGAAACGCTCATATCTGCTTTCGGAATTTGAAAGCATAATCGACTCATATTCAGATGATTTAAAGAGAAATATTGAGGGACAGATTAACCTTTTTGGTGATGATGAGGACGTATTCTTAGATAGCCGTACACCCAAAGATTTACCTGAGCTTTCGCAAAAAGAACTTTTAAAATATGAAAAAGAGAGTATCGGTTACTATATATCAGGTCACCCCCTGAATGAATATGCCAAAGAAATTGCAGAAATTTCTACAATTACCTTTGCGGATTTTATTGATGACGAAGAATCCACAGGACTCTATGACGGAATGCCTGTTACGGTATGCGTGCTTGCATCGGCCATAAAAACAAAGATAACAAAGAGCAACAAAATGATGGCGTTTATTACTGCTGAGGACTTAACAGGTCAGGCAGAAATTATTGTTTTTCCCACTGTGTTTGACCGTGCCAGAAAGTACCTGACGGAAGATGCGGCGTTGATTGTCTCGGGAAAACTTAGTTTTCGTGAGGA
>JAZNWB010000059.1:0-12344 GCA_045593125.1 Congzhengia sp.
TCTTCTGTGAAGAGCTGTGTCATGCCGAGCTTTGTGCCTAAAATTGCTTTCTTCATAAAAGCACCTCCTAAAATTGGTTATTGGTTTGCTTTTTGCAAACATGACCCTGAGATTTACTCAAGGGTGCCTTTTTACAAACCGCTTAGCAGTTTGCTCAGTTCTTTATCTCGATGTCTACACCAGCGGGGAGTTCGATACGCATTAATGCATCTACTGTCTTTGCTGTGGGCATTAAGATTTCGATGAGTCTTTTGTGAGTTCTCATTTCAAACTGTTCTCTAGAATCCTTGTACTTGTGAACAGCTCTCAAGATTGTTACGATTTCCTTCTTTGTAGGAAGCGGAATAGGGCCTGATACCTTAGCTCCGTTTCTTCTGGCTGTTTCAACAATCTTCTCAGCTGACTGGTCTAAAAGTACGTGGTCGTAAGACTTCAGTCTGATTCTCATTTTCTGGTTTGCCTGTGCCATTTGTGTTTCCTCCTTATAAATTTTGTGTCTGTGAATTGGAACGACAGCATCTTTTTTGAAAACCGAGCCGGGTGTTTTGCGGCATCTCATAAATAATGCCGAAAACCGTATCGGTCTCCGGGTTCAAGATGTGGTCTTCTTCTGCACAAACGGACACACGCGCAAAAAGGGCATAGTTGCCCTGTTCTTGCCAATTAGTATTACCGTTTTTGCAATGACTCTGTCGCCCGGTTTCAATGAATCGGACATTCTCCATGGAAAAACCCGCGTCGCTACGCGGCAACCTCCCACTTCCTCGTATGCCATGTCACAGCTCTTACATTATACCTTATATAATAGGTAAAAGCAAGCTTTTTTTCAATTTTGATGTAAAAAATATTTCACAAAGTTTTTGTTCTCATTATTTTAATTTTTGTGCAATATCACAACGGAATTTTATGTCCTAATATGATAAAATATATACCGTTGGAGGGGTTATATGAAATCACTTACCGTTACCCGTAACGATTCAGGTCAGCGACTTGATAAATTCTTAATTAAATATTTGTCCTCTATGCCGAAGAGCTTGGTGTATAAGTCGCTACGCAAAAAGCGTGTTAAGGTTAACGGCAAGCGGGCCCACGAGGACCTTATATTAAATGAAGGAGATTTTTTAGAGCTTTACATAAATGACGAATTCTTCGAGGTTAAAGATTCAGCACATGAGTTTATGAGCTTAACGTCCGCCGAGCTTGACGTCATATATGAAGACGAAAACATCATCATTGTCAACAAGCCACAAGGCCTGTCCGTTCACGCAGACGAATCAAAGACTCCCGATACCCTGATAAACAGAATTCAGAAATATCTTTACGATAAGGGCGAATACAATCCCGATGCAGATTTGACTTTCTCCCCTACACTTGCCCACCGTATTGACAAAAACACATCAGGGTTAGTAATCGCAGCAAAGAACACAGATAGTTTACGTGTATTAAACAAAAAAATTAAATACAAAGAAATCAGGAAATTTTACCTGTGTATAATCCACGGACATATATATAAGGAAGAAAGTACCTTATCTGCTTTTCATTTTAAGGATGAAAAGTCAAAGCTTGCGATTATCTCAGATACAAAAAGGCCAGGCTTTAAAGATATGATAACAAAATATAAGGTATTAAAAAAATACAAATATCATGACTTGTTAGAGGTAGAATTAATAACAGGCAGAACGCATCAGATAAGGGCACATTTTGCTCACTTAGGACACCCTTTACTTGGCGATGGTAAGTACGGGAAATTAGATAAAAACTCTCTTCTCCGTCGTCAGGCACTGATTGCATATCGTCTCATCTTTGATTTTAAGAGTGACGCAGGTGTTCTAAACTATCTGAATAATAAAGAAATTAAAATACCACACCCACAATTGGTAACAAGAGAAATCGAGGAAAAACTATGAAAAAGATAACAAGCTTTACTGTCGACCACAGATACATTACAGAAGGGATTTACATTTCCCGTGTAGATGGCACAGTTACTACTTATGATTTGAGAACGAGAAAGCCCAACTGTGGCGATTATATGGACCACTCTACCATGCATACATTTGAGCACCTTTTTGCAACTTATGTGAGAAACTCACAAATTGCAGATGACGTTCTGTACTTCGGTCCCATGGGTTGCCAGACAGGATTTTACCTTTTGGTACAGAATGCTGATAATGATATTGTGCGTAGTGTTGTAATCGATGTGCTCGAAAAAATAGTTGCACACAAGGGTGAGGTTTTCGGTGCGAGTGAAATCGAATGTGGAAACTACAAGTCCTTAAATCTTGAAAGTGCACATAGCGAGGCAATACGCTATCTTGAAAGCTTAAAGAATGACAACAACAACTTCAGCTATCCCAAAGGAGAATAAACGATGATAGGAATTATAGGTGCTATGGGCATTGAGATTCGTGCCCTTGCTGATTTACTCGAAAACAAAAAAACAGAAACAATTTCAGGCGTGGAATATATGTCAGGTAAGATTTTCGGAAAAGATGTGGTTCTTGCCGTTTGCGGTATCGGTAAAGTTTTCGCCGCAATTTGTGCACAAACTATGATTTTAAAATACAATCCTGATCTAATCATTAACACAGGCGTTGCAGGTACACTCACAGACAAATTATCAATAGGCGATATCGCCATTGCTGACAGCGTAGTTCAGCACGATATGGACACATCGCCTTTAGGTGACCCTGTAGGTCTTCTGTCAGGTATTAATATTGTAAAAATCCCTGCAGACAAAGATACAATCGCAAAGATTGAGTCTTGTGTGAAAGAAACAGGCGTAAATTACCAAATAGGCACAATTGCATCAGGCGACCAGTTCTTAGCATCAAACGACGTAAAGGCTCGTATAGTTAAAAATTTCAACGCTATCGCCGGTGAGATGGAGGGTGGTGCCATAGGGCATGTGTGCTATATAAATAACAAACCCTTCTGTGTACTTCGTGCTATTTCCGATTGTGCTGACGGCTCAGGTGCTGACAATTACATGGAGTTTTTAGAGAAAGCCGCAGAAAATGCAACTATGATTATAGCACGTTTTATAAAAGAATATTAACAAAAAAATGTTTCCCATATGGGAAACATTTTTTATATGTCATATTTTATTTTTATGCGTTTTATTATATCTATAAACAATCCTGATAACAACCACAAAAATACTACTGTCGACACACCCAGAACAGCATCGTAAGGAACTCCCGCTATTATTGTAGAAATAAGCATCTCAAATGTAGGCTCAGGATTCCACATAATGAGCGATGCCGGGTTCATTATAAGTCCGTATATGGCAACAGACGATATCATACCATAGATAGACAAGGCTACTTTTGTAGGCTTGATTTTTCTAAAAATCAATGCAGATATCATGCCGACCACGCCCATGGCAAACATCTGCCAGGGAGTCCATGCTCCCTGTCCTGCAAACATATTTGACACAAATGCCGTAACTGCACCTGTCAAAAATCCCGCCTCCGCTCCCAAGGTTGCTCCTGCCAATATTATTATTGCCATCACGGGCTTTACCTCAGGAAATGGTGAGAATATAAATCTGCCTGCTACCGCCATGGCAGAAAGGGCTGCTATCATCACTATTCTTCGTGAGTTGTTTTTTCCCTTTTCAAAGGATACTGCAAACGCAGCCAACGCCTCACATATTACCATCAAACTCATAAGATAGTATTTTTTGTCCTCTAATACATACACTCCAAAAAGAAGCGTTAGGGGAATTGCAATCAAAAGTCCGATATATGACAACGACGCATATTTGTTAATACTCGCCTTTTTCTTCTCAGGTTTGGTGGTAGGTTTTTCTGTTTGCACAGTTATCTGCTTTTTCTCCTCTTTTCTCTGTTCCTGCACTTCAGCACCTAATGCTTTTATAAGTTCTTCAGGCAATATCAACTCATCCGCTATACCACGCACCATTCTGTTTGTAGCCGTTGTGTAAAATGCTTTTTTTGAGAAAAAATCGCCTGTTTTATCAACTGAGGTAAACTCTCCGTTAAATAAGAGTGCACATCTGTCGCATACACGGGCACAAAACTCCACGTCGTGGGAAACCATTACCACAGTTTTTTTCTGTTCTGTCAGGGTTTTTAAAATTTGCTCAAAGTCCTGCTTGAACTCTGCATCCATTCCTTTAGTCGGCTCATCTAAGAGTATAACATCGCTTTCTGTCAGTAAAACCTTACAAAGAGCCGCACGTTCGCACTCTCCTCCCGATAAGTCCCCAGGGTGACGATGAAGTAAATGTTCTATGCCGCAAAACTTTGCGTATTTCTTAATAGTTTCTTTCTCTTTTGATATCTCTTTTAAATCTTCATAAACAGTCTTATATACAAAAAGATTTTCGCAGTTCTGGGGTAACATAGCACATGTTCCTTTTACCTTAACACTTCCCATATAGGGTTTCTTAATACCGCACAAAACAGACAGCAATGTACTCTTTCCACTGCCATTTCCACCAAGTATGCCAAATATTTCTCCTTGATTTATTTCTGCATCAACACCACATAATACATTTATGTCATCATCATATCTTGCATAGAGTTCTCTAATTCTTACTGCAATTTCCTCATGTTTTTTCTGTGTTTTTTCTATTTTTACCGCATTAATACTTTTAGTTGCAAGTATTGTTCTTCCCTCTTTTACAGTAAGCGGTACAACTTCCTCACCTAACGCTTTAAAAACTTTAGCAGGTACAGGAAGATAGGAAAAGGGAATTTTTTCTCCTATTTCTTCAGGGCTGCACACAACAAGTGCACCACCATCCATCATCCACACAGCATCTGCAAGCTGCAATGCCTCCTCAAGTCTATGCTCTGACAAAATAATTGTCGTTCCCAATTCCTCGTTAATTCTTTTTACCATTGCTAAAAAATCTGTTGCGGCAATTGGGTCAAGTTGAGACAGTGGCTCATCAAGTATTAAAACATCAGGGTCCATTACCATTACGGAGGCAAGATTTAGTATCTGCTTTTGTCCGCCCGATAATTTCTGTGTATCCTTGTCAAACCATTTCTCAATGCCGAAAAACGCTGCCATTTCAGAAACTTTCGCACGGATATCAAAAGGCTTTATACCCACATTTTCAAGACCAAATGCAAGCTCATGCCATACCTTGTCGCACACTATCTGACTGTGGGGATTTTGCCCCACATAGCCTACATAATCTGCATTTACTGTTATTTCGCCGCAACATTCGCCTGCAGGTCTGATTTCTTTTTTCAACTGGGACAAAAGTGTTGTTTTACCACTTCCTGATTGGCCTAAAAGTACCACAAACTCTCCTGTATTAACAGAAACACAGATATCTGATAACGCCGCACTCTCCTCCTGGGGGTATGTAAATGTAAAATTTTCTATTTTAATTTTTTCCATCTTATTACCTCCCAAATTCCAAAAATCAGAGGGGTTACGCAAAGCAGTAAATATGATATAACAGTCAGGGGCGAAGTTTTTCCAAATACAATATCGGGAAAATATACAGCCTTTGTTTCTCCACACAACACACCTGAAAGGGTTACCCCGCCAAGAATCAGTATGATGCATAAAAGGACGGCATCTCTCTTTGTAAACTTATAATTCGAAAAACTGGTACGCTTTGCACCGCCATAGCATCTCGCTTTCATACTGTCTGCCGTCTTTACTCCGTTTTCCAGAGAAACTCTCAAAAATGCAGAAAAGCTTTTTTTAAGTCTTACAAATTTGTTTTCTTCACCCTTCCCTATGGCAATTCTACCCTGATTTATGCCTTTGAAATTCCGTATAAATTCAGGTATAAACTTAAGTATCATTGAAATCACCAAAGATATGGCAGGCAGTATTCCTCCAAACAGACAAATAATTTTTTCGGGGGTAATTATTATATTTACGCTCATAAACCATATTATAACGGAAGAAAGCATAACACCCGATGCCACACCAAACGCAAGGCTTTCTAAGGTAAGAATATTTCCATTTGGAAAATACCAAAGAACAGTTGCTCCCTGATGATTAAAAAGGACGTTAAACAAAGCAGTCGCCAGTGCTGTAATTATTCCTACAGCTATTATCTGCAACGTTTTTCTTACGCCTGCAAATACAAAGGAAACACTGATACTGCACAACAATGCCACACCCAGACACACAGGATGCATCAAAGTTACCGAAAACATGAGCACAAATGCAAAAAATATTAAATTTACAATGGGATGACACCTTGTGAATTCTTTCATGATTAATATCCTGTTACCTTATAGAAAAATACTATTTTATCAGATGGTTTTACCAAAACATCTGAGCATCCTACCCTTGGAACTTCACCATTTACCGAGAATTTCCACCCTGAACGCTCACCGCAATCAAATTCATAAAGATTACCTATACCCTCTATATACGCACTATTATACACAGGTGTAAGGGAAAATTCAAGGTGCACACCCGACGAAATAAGTGCTCGCCTCAACACATCAAAAACGCTATCTCCCTCTTGAATTTCAACTTTGGAATTTGCATACATTATGCCGTTTTGCGGAATGATCCCCCTTTTTTCTTCCTTTAAGCTTTCCATATTATTAAGAACATCTGAACAATCCACTGTCACGCTTACTGTATTGACCGTTTCAGGCTCAGGTGCAGTTTCAGTTTTTTCCTCTGTTTCCTGAACTTTTAGAGGCTCTTGGGCTTTTTGTTCAACAGTTTTTGATGTTTCCTCTGTCTCCACAGATTTTATAGCACCTGTGGGAACCGGAGATTCAGCATATTTTGTTTCATTCTCTGTACCACAACCGCACAAAACTGTTGCTATTAAAAAAACAGTTACTAAAATTCTTTTCATAATTTACCTACTTCAAAACATTTTCACAAAGTCTCATAAACACCGTAGCAATTTCTCCTCTTGTAGCACCATTTGAAGGATCGAAGCTTCCATCTTCACGTCCTGATACAATACCTTGATTCTTTGCCCAATTTGCGGCATCTTTTGCCCAATCAGAAATTTCGTTATCATCTATAAATTCACCTTCACCTGTGGCTGTATCCAGTTTTTTAAGTTCAGCATATCTCATAAGCATTACCACCAGTTGTTCTCGGGTTACACCGTCATCCGCCCCGAAAATGCCGTTTCCGTATCCGTTTGATATGCCTTTGTCCTTCGCCCAGATAGCCGCTTCCATATACCATACGCCGTCATTAATGTCTGAAAACTCATTTTCGCCATCAGCCGTATCACCACTTAATCTGTACAACATCGTAACAAACATTGCACGTGTCAGCTTTTTATCGGGTGCAAATTCTCCCTCTCCAACGCCGTTCATAATACCTTTTTTTGCTACATATTCCACAGCTTCCTTTGACCAATGGTTAATCACATCATTAAATGCAGGAACTTCGGGAGTTTCCGAAACTTCTGGTGTTTCAGGAGTTTCAGGAGTTTCAGGAGTTTCAGGAGTTTCGGAGATTTCAGGTTTTACAGGCTTTGCGGGTTTTGTGTTTGACGACCCTCCGCCGTATCCACTTCCCCAGCCGCCCAAAATACTGCCGCCTGTGTTTGTAGTCGTCTTTTCGCTATAATAATACCACAAAATTTCATCATTCTCAGTTAATACACAATTCTTCATTCCTACCTCAGGAGTTTCGCCATTTACTGAGTACATCCATCCTGAATTTGCTCCGCTACTACCTGCAGACATCGTTACTCCATCTTTTGTTATTGAAGTTATATATCCGTTTTCTGCACCTGTTGCACTAATTCCGTCTACAGCTTCTAGTACCGCACAGAAAGCATCATATACAGTTCCATTTTCAGGAATCTCAACTAACATACTTTCTATCCAGTATGTGCTTTCAGGCTTTACTGATAAAACAACAGTAATTTTGTTTATCTCCGGCGCACCGGGTGTATCAGGTCCGGGCGTTTCTTCCGCAATTTGTTGTCTTCCCGGAATAACCTCTTTGCCACTAAAATCATAAATATTAAATGCCTGCCCTTTATACTGCGACAAAGCTACAAGAGCGCGAAAACCCTGCTCCGTTGCCATGAAATTATCATTGCCCGCAAAGGTGAAGCCATTGTTTAATTCATTTTTATAAGACAAAAGGCCGTCTATAACAGATGCCCCACTCACAGAGTGCCTCATATCTGCAGGATTATTGCCCATTGCTATAAGACCAATAATTACAAATGCATCTGAGTTGGCACTGCCAAAAGAACCATTTTCTGATATCATACCATCAAATGCTGCAAGTATTTCATCACAAAGTGACTTTGCTGCCTCGTTAGTTTCATACAAAGGAGCTAATGCCGCCAAAGTTGCCGCTGCAGTGTCAGGGTCGGGATATTGCACGCCATCCCATTCGTAACCGAATGTACCGCATACTGAATTCTGCTGTAAAATTGCAATAAGCGCATCTGTCTGTGTGTCAGACAAATTAACGTTTCCCTGCATATCTGCAAACAATATCCAGGGGGCTGCATAGTGACCTGATGCGATGTGATCTGCGTTAGCAAGTGCTGTGGCATTATTTACATATTCGTTACTGTCGTATGTATAGAGTTCTCTGGAATCTACACCTAGCGATCTCAGAACTATTTCTACACGGGCACGGTCAGATGTCGTGGCACCGCTTGAAGCCGCCGTATCAATACAAGCATTTATTACCGCTTGCCTTGCACTATCTGACATTGTGACAGTTGCATCAGAAAGCTCAGAATACGACGCCATATCAAAGGCTGTCCAGCCATCTTCTACGTCCTTTAACACTTCCGCAATATTATCCCGAAGTGCAATTGCCTCAGCACTCAGCTGATAGCTTCCTTGTGTGTTTTCTTGTGTTGTTTCCTCTGCAAATACCCCTACAGAAGGAAATAGCATCAAAAATGCTAAAAGCAGTGCTAAAAGTTTTCTTTTTTTCATTTTTTCTTCTCCTTTTTCCACAAAAAAAGCCGCAGTAAATACACCAACTTACTGCGACTGATTTCGTCTAATTTTGTGCTTTTGCACTCGCATATTGCCAAGTCTTCTGACTTATGTATTATGGATTTCTCCTGCGTAGTATCGCCTACCTTCCCTTTAAGTGGCCGACTTTCGTCGCGGCAATACCCCTCATACAAATACAGCTGTGGGTACAGTTACGGATTCTAACCGTCTTCCTTTTATCAGCGGCATTGCTACCGCCGACGACAATACGTCTTATTAAGTTGATTATATTTTATCATATGTTCTGACAAAATGTCAAGCATTCAAAAAGGGGATGTAAAAAAGTCCTGAACGCAAAAAGGCAAGAAAACGCTTATATAATCGACAATTTTAAACGACGGATTCATAACAAAGTTGTTGAAAAATCTCAAATTTTTCGATTTTTCTTAAAATTGTGCCTTTTTGCTATCAACAAACCTCACCTCTCGGCGTACCCACGTACGCCTTCGGGTATCCCCTGCGGGCTCGGTTTGTCCATTCAGAAGCATTTTTTCCTATCCCCTTTTATTCTTATTGTCTTGCCTGTAATTGAGAAAGCCAGTTTTTCAGTTTTTCTGTATATTTTATATCCATTTTTGCAGCATTTTCCAAAATCGACAAGCCCTCATTAGCTATGTAAAAACCAATCACAATATCCCTTATTGCAGGAATGTCGGCTACATTTCCAACTACATGAGCTAAAGCTACAACTGTCATTAATACTACTTTTTTGAGTATTCCCATATACCCCACACGGCTGTCAAGCTTTCTTTTGTAAATTGCCGCACAAATACCTGTTATGTAATCTGCAACTACGCAGAATACAAGACCGTAAAAAAGCGTATTTAGAGGACCAAAAACCGCCGAGATAATTCCTGCAAGCACACCCGTCACGCTTTTTAAGTAAAGTGCCATTTTCCCCATCTTATTCTCCTGTAATATATTTTATAATATTTCTTGCAACAACTGCCAATTCTGCGCGTGTTGTACACTTTTCCGGTGCAAATTCTGTTTCTGTTACACCATTTACAATACCCATTTGGTAGAGTTCATTTATAGATTTTTCCGCAAAATTTCCTGTAATGTCAGTGAATTTATCCATTTTAATCTCTTCTCTCCTTCTAAGATTTCCTATGCGTACTAATGCATTTACTATTCCTTCTGCCGCCTTATCTGCAAAATCTTCAGACAAAATACGGGGTACATCAGTAATGCTATCCATAAATCCACATTCTACTAATACGGCAGGCATTTGGGTTTTTCGTAAAACATACAGATTCTGGCGTGCCAAGGGCACAGAACGATTTCCTGAAAGCTTAGTTGTTGCAATCAGCTCATCATATAGAATTTTCTGATATTCTAAAGATTGTGCCGTTGCGTTTGTGTGAGCTACAGAAATTATTCCTCCGCCTGAACCCCCGTTTACACCTGCATTATGATGTACCGACAAATAAAAATCAACTCCCGCCTCGTTTGCCCTTTTTACACGTTCCGCCAGAGGAATATCCACATTACCTGTGGTATCATCAACACGAAGAAGCTCATACCCGTCATATGCTGTAAGCTTTTTTTCAATCAAGTCAGCAATCCTGTCGTTTAGATACCATTCTCTTGTCTCGTTTGCATCAAGCGTCTTAAGACATCTTTTACCGGGCGTATTCATACCGTGCCCGGCATCTATAGTAATTTTAAACATCCTCTTATGTACCTCCTTAATTTAATTTATTATAATGACTCAACTTTCAGCGAACCATTATCATCAACTGTTATTTTAAATTCTGTGCCGTTGGGAGATGTTAATATCATACCAATACATTTAATTGTGCCCACAAATTCTGCATTACCTGACCAATCAAGAGTATGAATATTTTTTCTATTTGCATCTGATGAACCGCCACCCACAATATGAGCATACTTTTCTTCAGTATCTTCAATATTGAATTTTCCCTGAACGTGCTGATTGCTCGAACCTGCAATAGTATAATGACCTTCAACGTGAGATGCTTCTGCAGTTTCTGATGTCTTGGTATAGTTTCCCTGTGCATGTGATTTTTTACCCCACGCAAGAGTGCGGTGCCCTTCCGAATGTGAATAATCGCCTTTTGCTTCAGTTGCCGCACCTTCAGCGTGAGAGAGACCACCACTAGCAACGGAAGTCCATCCCTCTGCATGTGAAATGTTACCACTGGCAATTGCTCCTTCCCCCTCTGCATGAGATGCTACACCGTCTGCAATTGTTTCTTTACCCTCTGCATGGGAAGCATTACCAGATGCTATGGATGCGTCTCCTTCCGCATGAGCATATGTACCAGTATCTACTATGTATTTTCCATATTTATCTAATTTACCCGTTATGGAATCATTACCCTCAGCGTGAGATGCAGAACCATAAGCTTGTGAACCATTACCCTCTGCATGGGAATGGTCTCCCTCAGCCAAAGTATAAGCTCCTTCAGAGTGAGCACCACGCATACCTGTAGCTTCGGTTGTATATCCCTCAGCGTGAGAACCATAATGACCTGAAGCCTTACTCTTATATCCCTCAGCATGAGATATAGTTCCAGAAGCAATAGTATCTCTACCCTCGGCATGAGCATTGTACCAGGCTTTTGTATTTCTTCCTTCGGTATGAGCATATTGACCTGATGCAATTGTATCTCTACCCTCAGCGTGTGATGCCCTCTCCAAAGCTGTTACATTTTCTCCTTCAGCGTGAGCATACCATCCTAATGATACCGCACCTATTTCCGGCAATGCTTCGACCCAGAAAGAATAGTCATCCATTGCCGGGGCAGATACCTCGTCAACAGAAGTAAAAGGTAATTTTTCTACTGTTACGATATTCCCTTCAACAGAAAGTATTTTCGCGCAATTGGGATATTTTGAATTGTTAACAATGGAGATATAACTTCCTGTTGGATAATTGGTAAGCATATCACTGAAATCCTTGTCACTCAATACTCCTTGGGTATCAGTAACTGTGATTTTGTCACTCTCTTCGCCAAACTCAATGGACGAGTAGTAAAAGCCCTTCATACCTGCAACAGTTGAATAACCCTCAGCATGAGTATAGTTACTAAATGCTCTATTTCCCTCGTAGTCGTTGAAAATTTCAGCGTTTTTTCCTGTACCCACCGTTCCCGTACCATTCACAGAAACAGTTTCTTTAATAAGTTTATTTACCTGATCAATTCTGTTTTGTACATCATTTAGTAAGGTAACATATACAGAAAGATTATCCGCACTTTCTATAGCAGCCTCTCCCAGACCCTGCACTACTGAAGCAATTATAATTTTTGTGGTAGCATATCTTCCGGCATAATCGGACAGAGCAATTTCCATATAAAGCTCTCCCGGAACTGCGTAAAAATTATTTTCAGGAACAAATACTGCGGTATTGTCCTGTAT
>JAZNWB010000060.1:0-36872 GCA_045593125.1 Congzhengia sp.
ACTCACTGGCGGTGAAGTTATCACAGAAGAGTTAGGTTTAGATATTAAGGAAACACAGATTGCGCAACTTGGTCGTGCACGTCAGGTAAAAATCCAGAAGGAAAACACAATCATTGTTGACGGTGCAGGCAATGCTGATGCAATCAAGGCTCGTGTTGCTCAAATCAAGACAGAAATGGAAGAAACAACATCTGATTTTGACAGAGAAAAGCTTCAGGAACGCTTAGCAAAAATGGCAGGCGGTGTTGCAGTTATTAAGGTTGGTGCTGCTACTGAAACTGAAATGAAGGAAATGAAGCTGAGAATTGAAGATGCTTTAGCTGCTACAAAGGCTGCAGTTGAAGAAGGTATTGTTCCCGGCGGTGGTACAACATATATCAACGCAACAAAGGCAGTTAAGAAATTGCTTGACGAACTTACAGGCGATGAAAAAACAGGTGTACAGATTGTGTTAAAGGCATTAGACGAACCCGTTAAACAGATTGCAAAGAATGCAGGTTTAGAGGGCTCTGTTATTGTTGAAAAGGTAAGAGAAGCGGCTGACAGCATTGGCTTCAACGCATTAACAGAAGAATATGTAGATATGATGGCAACAGGTATTGTTGACCCTGCAAAAGTTACACGCTCAGCGCTTCAAAACGCAGCCAGCGTTGCAGCTATGGTATTAACAACAGAAAGCCTGGTTGCAGACAAACCCGAGCCCGAAGCACCGGCATCTCCTGCTCCCGGTATGGGCGGAATGGGATTCTAAAATTAATACAATCTAAAGACAACAAAAACTCCCGTATGGGAGTTTTTGTTGTCTTTTTTGTTTATCTAAGGTATCAAAAATATATACTTGAAAAATATGTAAAAAAGTAGTATAATAGTAGTACAAGTATTATATTTTTGATTATGTTATGAAAGAAGATGCTGGGTTATGGCAACAAAATACGGAAAGAAAAAGAATGGGCATAATAATATAATATATACGATAATTACTGCTATATTGATAAGTGCAGTATTTTTGACAACAGTAAGCACTTTTTATATTGATGCAGAAGATGAAGCGTACGAAATGCTACACATTCAGACCAAGCAGATTAAAGACGACCTTACTCTGCAAATAAAGTCTGACCGCGAAAACCTTGTTACTATGGCAAACTTTGCCGCAAAACTCTATTCTGACGGCGAAAGCTATAACCTTATGTTTGATTCGTTCAAACCTATAGGGTTGTTTTCAAATATCGGTATATTGAATTCTGATAATACATTTGTTACCAAGGTTGGTTCGATTGATTTAGATGGTAAGATTTCTTTTGCTGATGAAGCGGCAAAAGGTGAGTACATAACAGGAAGAGTACCTGACCTTACAAGAGAAGGAAAAGAGATTATAAGAAGTGCAGTTCCTATTAAAGTAGATGACAAGACTGTTGGAATTTTATATGGTGTTATCCATCTCGATAAAATTGGTGACAAATATAATAAAATGGCAAAAGAACTGGATGCTCAGCTTTTTGTCTACGATAAGGAAAACGGAAAATTTATTATAGACACCATTAACAATACACCTGGTGAAATAACGGAACTTGAAAACAGAGAATATAACGATGGTTATTCCTATGCAAAGCTTGTAACAACAGACAAAGGATATTCGTCCTTCAAATCTATTCGTACAGGCGAAGATTTATATGTTCATTACTCTACCATTGAAGACTTTGGTTGGGGTATTATACTTGCCCGTTATGAATCGCAAGTGTTTGTTAAAACCCATGCAATATCCCAAATTTTACTCGTGTCATTCGGTATTATGATATTTATCATAGTAGTTTACCTATTTATTGTGCTAAAAAGAGAAAGAAACAGATCGTGGGTAACTACCCAGGCATCCAATGTCAGAAAGCTGCTTTTGGAAGTAAATCAACAGCAAGGAAATGTGTTTGAGGCATTAAAAACAGTCGTGGAATTTTCGCACTCAAGGTCAGCATTTTTTGTGGATACGGATGGTGAGGACTACCATTATATTTTGCCTGCACTAAGAGAGCATATCCTATTAGAAGAAGAACGAAAATATATAATAGGTGAACTTTTAAGGTATGTTGCAAATTACCACAATATTAACATGTCAACAGTTGGAATGATGCGTATCATACCTGATAATCATCTTGTAAAGACAAATCCGGAATTATATAATTTCTTGAACAAACATGATATTAAAGAGGTTTCTTTTGCGTTCGTTACGGACAAAAATAATCATGTGAGCATACTTGGAATTATTAATCCGAAGAAGAGTTATGTTGCGAGAGTTCTTTTAGAAGAAATTGCAGTTTGTTTTTCAATTGCAATATACAACAAAAAGCATCTTAGCAAAACAGAGATTGCAGCAACGACAGACTCCCTTACAGGTGCATTAAACAGGGTATCATACAAAAAGGATATCTTAGTGTTAGATGAAGAAAAGCCAGAGAAGTTTACGTGTATTTACATCGATGTGAATGAACTTCATATTATGAACAATAAATACGGACATGCTGCAGGCGATGAAATGCTTATCTATATCGCAAACACGCTAAAAGATGTATTCTTCGGTCATCGAATATATCGTATGGGCGGCGATGAATTCTTAGTGTTTGCTGAGGGTGAAAAGCAGGAAAATATCAAAAAGAATATTGATATATTCATAGAGCAGTTAAGGCCTAAGGGATATAAGGTAGCAATTGGTATGTCTTATAGGAATCAAAGTACAGACTGCGAAGAAATGGTACGGGAAGCAGAAATCAGAATGTATGAAGCTAAAGCCCAGTACTACCAGAACAAAGAGCAGAGCAGTGTATCCAGTGATGAGGACAAAAGCTATGTTCAGACGAGAACAGGAATCAGGGAAATTGATACAATGATATCCATTTTAAAGGATAACTATAATGGTATCTATAGGGTATCTTTAGATACTGACAGTGCTCACCGTATTTTGATGCCGTCTTACCTTGGTTACAACGAAAACGAGGAGAATTTCTCCAAGTTGTTGTTAAAATACATAGATGACACTGTTCATCCTGATTTTCACAGAGCTATTATGAGCTTTTTGAATTATGATGCAATAAAAAGGCAGATATCTGAAGGGAACATCCCTAAGATAAGTTACAAAAAAGTTAATGGTGAAACTGTTATACTCAGTGTTTACAAACTTGATGAAAATAAAGAAGATGTAAAAGATACTCTTTGGGTATTTGCCAAGAATTAAAATTTGTTTGACAAAGACTGCTTGTTGTGTTAAAATTATTTTCAGGTAAATATTTAGCAAAATCGGCGAAAGTCGGTGACGCAAAGCGAAGAGGCTAAGGTTGTAGCCGAAAGAATTAACACTGTCAGAGTGATATTCTTCCGACCGTACTATGCCAGTCCAGCTGCAATAATAAGAGTCTTTTAAGGCTTTCTATTGTTGCAGCTTTTCTTTTTATTAGTGAGGGAAATTATGAATGTAGTAACAAGAGAGGAAAAGAAATTTTTAATAAGTCTTGAAGAATTTCGGAATAAGTCCCATTACCTTGATAACCTTATGATTCAGGATGAACATAATGGTACAGATGGATATATTATAAGGTCTCTGTACTTTGACACACCATATGATGATGATTTCTTTGAAAAGCTTGAGGGTGTTGAAACAAGGCGTAAAATCCGACTCAGAATATACGACCCAAAGCATAACTTTGCAATGCTTGAGATGAAGCAAAAGCAAGGGGCATCACAAAAGAAACGCTCCCTTCGTATGACGAGAGCGGATGCTGAGGAATTAATAAAGGGCAAATATGAAGTGCTATTAAAGTACGAGGAAGATTTTGCAATCGAGTGCTACGGACTTATGCATTACAAATGCTATCGTCCTAAAACAATTGTTCAGTATAACCGAAAGGCATATATTGCAAAAGAAAACAAAATAAGGATAACATTCGATAATAACATTATTGCTACTGAAACAAATTTTGATTTGTTTTCTGAAAATCTCGTGATGTATCCTGTTTTGGATAAATTCAATGTTGTGCTGGAAGTAAAATTTAATGGTTTTTTGCTTGATTACATCAGGCAGTTTATAAACAGCATCAATAAAAGCGAACTGTCGGTAAGTAAATACGCTCTTGCCCGTCAGCAAAGCTATGCGGAGGTTTAATTAAATTATGAAAAAACACTTTTATTTGTTTTTGATATTGATAATGCTTACAACAACCTTTAATGTGAACGCAAATTCTCGGGGAAAAGCAATTTGGCAGGATCCTTCAAACGTTGTGGTTATCGTTGATGATGAAGAGGCGGAGTATAAGTTCTTCAGAGCTGATGCTATAAACGGAAAATATAAATATATCGGTGAATCAGCCACAGGTTCATTTCGTGATGACACGGTAAGTTATCCCGGCACATATTTTTATAAAGTACAAAAATATGATGCATCAGATGAAAAGACTTACGAATTCGGTCCAATAAAGGCGGATATTTGTCCGGAAGAGATTTCAAAGGTCAGTGTGATAATGTATCATAATTTTGTGACCGAGGAAGATGTTAAGGCGGGAGTGGAATTTGATGAGTATTCCATTAAACCTGAGGATTTTGAGGAAGATTTGCTCTGGCTTAAGAGCAATGGGTATGTAACAATCACATCGGATGATTTGCTAAGACATCTTGAAGGAAAAAAAACGCTACCACACAAGGCGGTTATAATTTCTATAGATGACGGCTCGTGGGGAGTATATACAAATGCATATCCGCTTTTGAAAAAATATAATATGAAAGCTGATTTTAATGTAATAGGAGCAAATATTGACTCAACCTGGGAAAAATTAGATTCGGGGGGAACAAGAAGTGGCGAAAGTGCTCCATATTGCACATGGGAAGAGCTTACACAAATGTCTGAGAGCGGAAATATCAACATATGTTCACATACATATGGGCTTCATGTTTATAATAAAGAGAAACGAATCGGCATGAGCATGATGGAAGGAGAGACGGCAGAGGATTTTGCAGATGCTGTAAAAAAGGATTACAACCTTTCTGTTAGTTGTATAGAAGGCTGGACGGGTAAAAAACCGGAAACAGTAGCTTATCCGTATTCAAAAAGAAGCACAGAGGGCGATAAACTGGTTCTTGAGAATACAGGATATAAGATTCTTATGGCAGGAGAGGGTGCAAGAGGTACTGCTGCAAATTACTTTGTTAAAGACTGCGACATCACAAACCAGTTTATGCTCTTAAGCCGGCCTTGCAGAATGGAAGGCACTCCAATTGGAACCTATCTTGAAAGAATAGATAAAAAAGACGGTCAGAATGGAATAAATGAAAGCATAGATTTCCTTAAGGTGCAAAATACCGATGAAATTGCATCGGATTATCAGATGTTTGATGACGTTAAAACAGATGCGTGGTTTTCGGGAAGTGTGTATTATTCGTATTTAAATGGTTTAATGAGAGGAGTAAGTAACAAAGAGTTTGCTCCTGGCAATTTCATAAATAGAGCGATGGCTGCAACGCTGATAAATAGACTTGCAGGAAATGCTGAGGCTAAAACAAATGTGGAATTTTCTGATGCAGAAGGCTCAGAGTGGTGGTATAATTCAGCCAAATGGGCAGATGAAAATGGAATACTTATGTCCTTAGAGGATAAATGCTTTAAGCCTGATAAACCAATCAGTCGTGAAGTTCTGGCAAGGGCAATGTATAACTGCGGAAGGTATTTAAAGTTTGATATGTCTAAAAAGGCAGATATTACTAAATTTACCGATTATGCAAGTATAACCGAAGAAAATAGAGATGCAGTTATCTGGGCTGTAGCAAATGGGATTTTTAAAGGCAACGCCGATGGAACATTTAACCCGGCAGGTAATGTAACAAGAGCTGAAATGTCTATGGTGCTCAGAAATTGGCTCAGTAAAGGAGAGTAAAAATGAGAAGTCAGATTTTTAACTTAATAAAGGACCAGACCACCTTATCCTGGGAGCAGATATTAGCAAATATCCTGGTTTCGGGCATTTTGGGATTTGTGATTTTTGTGTCCTATATGATTTCCCACAGAGGAACTATTTACAGTAAGAAGTTTAATGTATCTTTAGTGGTACTTACTGTCCTTACATCAATGGTAATGACTGTTATCGGTAACAACGTAGCATTGTCATTAGGTATGGTAGGTGCACTTTCAATTGTTCGTTTCAGAACGGCAATCAAGGATTCAAGGGACACAGTTTACATATTCTGGACAATCATTGTAGGTATCTGCTGTGGCGTAGGCGATTTTGTTGTAGCGGGAATAGGCAGTGCACTTGTTTTTATCCTGCTCATTTTATTTGGTGCAATCAAAAACAATAACCGTATGCTGGTTATCATTCGAGGTGCCCGTACAAAAGAAGCCCCTATTCAGGCGGTTATGTTTAAGTTTTTTGGTGCAAAGGCTGTGATGAGAGTTAAAAACTCTACAGATACATCTATTGAATTTATTTATGAAATCACACAGAAACTCCTCCATCAGGCAGAAAGAAAAAACAATATCGGTATTTGCGATGAGATATATAAAATCGGAAATATTGAATATGTAAATACCGTAATGCAGAACGACGAAATTTCAAACTAACAATATATTTTTGGTTAAAAGGAGGCGACAGGGTTGAAATATAAAATAGCAGGCTTATCAGTGACAGCTCTGGCGCTGATTGCGGTAATAATGATAAGTTTTTCCATGCCTGAGGATAATGGCAGAAGATATATAGAACACATTATGGCAGAGAAAAAAACTCCGTGCACTAACCATACTGAAAGTGAATTTTGTTCACATTTGCCTGTAGTGAAAATAGATACAGACGGCGTAGAGATACCCGGAAAACCGATATACGATAAAGAGTATAGGGTAATAGACTACACATTGGCACAAGACGGAACAACAACCATCCGGGCATCCTTAGATGTTATAAACAATGAAAAAACATATAATCACCTGACAGATAACGCTACAAGTATGGGTGATATTATGATTAGAGTCAGGGGTCACTCTTCAAGAAGATTTGAAAAGGCGAACTATTTTATAAGATTTATAAATGATGACGGAACAAATAATCCTCAAGGCTTTCTCGGTATGGACTCTCACCACGAGTGGGCACTTCACGGACCTTTTCTTGATAAAACCCTTATAAGAAATTATATGTGGTATAACATAGCGGGCGAAATTATGGATTATAGCCCTAATGTCAGATTCTTTGAACTAATTCTGAATGGAGAATACAGAGGACTTTATCTTGCATTAGAAACCATCACTTCAGGAAAAGAAGGCGCAAGACTTTCGTTGGAAGTAAATAAAAAAGATAACTCATTCTCAGGATATGCACTTCGTCTTGACTGGGGAGATACAGAAGAAGAAAATAAACTCTACCCATTTACAAATTATACAACGAGAGCAAAAACCCAACATGAGCTTGTGTATCCTGGAACAAAGAATATGACACCCGAGCTTAAAGAAGCAATCAAAAATGAATTTTCTTTATTTGAAAAAACACTTTATTCCTATGACTATAACAACAAAAAATATGGGTATAAAAATTACATTGATACTGATTCATTCGTTGATTACTTTTTAATTAATGAACTGACCTGTAACTACGATGCAGGTTCACTTTCTACGTACATATATAAAGATATAGACGGGAAATACAAAATGTGCGTATGGGATTTTAACTCTGCCTGCGATTTGTATCAGGAAAGTGCTGTTACCACAGAATCTTTTAATTTAAATTCCAGATTGTATTTTCAAATGCTTTTTATGGACAATGATTTTACAGACAGAGTGATTGAAAGATATTTTGAACTTAGAGAAACTGTATTCAGCGAAGAGTATTTTATGACCTTTATCGATGATACTGTAGAGTATTTAAAGCCTGCTATAAAAAGAAATTACGATAAATGGGGTTATACGTTAAGGCCTGAATATGACCTTTTGCATCCTTCGGGCAGAAATCTTAGAACATACGAAGAGTATATAGTGCAATTAAAAGATTTTATCAAAAAAAGACTTGCATTTATGGACGAGAATATCGAGTCGCTTAAACAGAACAGTGCAGAATCAAAAACGAAAAAATATAACGAAGTGTCAGATTAAAACGAAAGGAGGTACAAGGTATGAAAAAGTTTATCATTGCAGTATCTGTTATTATACTTGTACTTCTTTCTTTTGATTGGTTGCATTTTCATGAGGGATTATATGTTGATTTTGGTGGACAGAAAACAGTTGAGACCTTTATGAAAGCTGACACAGAAGAGATATATATGAAAAAACACGGCAAATTTAAGCCGTTTGAGATTAAAGGTGTAAATTTGGGCTCAGGTCTGCCAGGTGAGTGGGCAACGTCTTTTGCTATTGACGAAGAGACTTATTTAAGATGGTTTAAATATATTCAGGATATGGGTGCAAATACTATTCGTGTTTATACAATCCAAAATGATACTTTCTACAATGCTTTTTATAAATATAACGAGAATAACAAAAATCCTCTTTATTTACTGCACGGTGTATGGGTAAACGATTATATCTTAAATTCCCACCGTGACGCGTATAGTAAGGATTTTTATGACACTTTTTTAGAAAACAGTAAGATAATGGTGGATGTTATCCACGGAAAACGTAAGCTTAATCTTGGCAGAGTAGCAAGTGCAGGTCACGGTACATACAAAAAGGATATATCCGATTGGGTTATCGGTTACATTCTGGGTGTTGAGTGGGATGATTCAACAGTTGCATATACCGATGACTTGTATAAAGAAATAGATGGGTATTCGTCATACAAAGGGAAATATATGTATACCTCAGAAGACGCTACACCCTTTGAAACGATGCTCACAATGGTTGGGGATAAAGTTATTGAATATGAAACGGAACGCTACAGCACCCAAAGACTTGTGGCATTTTCCAACTGGCCCACAACAGACCCTTTTGAGTATCCGAAAATTATTAAAGATTTCTTTATGAAGTGTGCCAGAGTAAATGTAGAACACATAAAAACAACAGATGCCTTTATATCCGGTCAGTTTGCATCCTATCATGTTTACCCCTATTATCCTTACTATTTGAGCTTTGCTGAGGACTGGTCGGTGTTCGGGATTGACTCAAAGGAGACATTTAGGGATGAGCAAGGCAGAGTAAATGCTTACAGAGCATATCTTACAATGCTTAACAATCACCACACAATGCCAGTTGTGATATCAGAATTTGGTGTATCTACCGGCAGAGGTATGGCACAGGTGGATAAGGATACAGGAAGAAACCAGGGTAACACATCGGAGCAGGCACAGGGTAAAGCACTAATTGATTGCTGGAACGATATAAAGATAACAGGTTGTAATGGTGGTTGCGTGTTCACCTGGCAGGACGAGTGGTTTAAGAGAACCTGGAATACAATGCATGCAGTAAATCTTACAAGAACGGCGTATTGGTCTGACTATCAAACGAACGAACAGTATTTCGGACTATTGTCATTTGACCCCGGAAAAGAAAAATCTGTATGTTATGTTGATGGTGATGTGTCCGAATGGACTAAGGATGATGTATTAAAGAATGGTGATATAGAGCTTTCATTAAAATACGATGAAAAGTTTATATATTTCCTTGTGAATAAAGATAATCTTGATTTTGAAAATGAAACGTTATACATTCCAATTGATACGACTCCGAAAAGCGGAAGTAATTATTGCGAAAACTTCGGTGTGAAATTTGACAGGGACGCAGACTTTGTAATTATCTTAAACGGAAAAGACAAAAGCAGGATTATGGTTCAGGAACGTTATGAGGTACTTCGTTCCACTTATTCAAAGGATATCTATAAGTATGATACATACTTTAAGAAGAATATCCCTGATAAAAATTCTCCGAAATTTGTAAATATAGATTTAATACTCCGTACTGCAATTGCCCTTTCTCCTGAAACGAAGGAAACGGTTGGTGAAAGTTATGAAACAGGCAAACTCCTATACGGCAACGCAAATCCCGAAAGTGAAGAGTTTAATTCTTTGGCGGATTTTTGTGTAAATGGTGATTATATAGAAATAAAACTGCCCTGGCAGTTGCTTAATTTCTCTGACCCGTCAAAAATGCAGATTCATGATGATTATTATGACGGAAATTACGGAATTGAATATCTAAATATAGATAAAATGTATGCAGGTGTCGGCACAGGAGACAAAAGAATTGCACTGTATGAAATTAAACTTCGTGGCTGGGGCAATAAGGTAACATATCACGAAAGATTAAAAAGTTCATATTATATAATGCAGAAGTTGTGGAAGGGGGCAGGCAAAAATGAAAATTGAAATCATGATTTATGTTTACATCGCAATTTGCATCAGCATGATTTTATATAATATCATTTATGCTTTCATTTTAAAACGCAGAGAAAAAGCCCTCGTATCCAATTCTGAAAGGTTTGAAAAAATAATATCCAACGAGGTAGAGAAAATCAAAAAAGGCGAAAGCGTTCCAGAAAAACACAAGGAATTTCTCCGTAAAAAGCTGGACAAGACAGCAGGCCTCACCTCCTTTGATAAAGCACTTGAAAAAGTATATGAAAAAGAGAGTGAGGCAGTACAGAAATATCTCGTAGAAACATTTTCGGTCTTTGAATACCTTACCCATTGTTACATAAGCAAGGATACCATTAAAATTGCGTATTTTCCTTATATACTGCATAAATACAAAATCTTAAAGCATCACGAAAGCGAAAGACTGACAGATGCACTTTTGGACCTTTTAAGGTCAGTAAACGTATATTGCAGAGAAAATACCATAAAAGCAATCTACGGTATGCAAAATCCTGATATGGTTGTAAAGAGTTTAAAGATATTAGACAGCAATTTAACCTTTCACCACCCAAAACTTATATGTGACGGACTTTTGACCTATCGAGGCGACAAAGATATATTAAAAGACAAGCTTATAGATAGCTTTCATGACTTTTCTGTACAGATGAGGGTGAATATTTTAAACTATTTTAGATTTGGAAATGTCAGATGTGATGATGAAATGCTACAAATTCTGAAAAACGAAAAAGAGGATAACGAAATCCGCTTTTCGGCAATACGTTATTTTGAAAAATTTCAAAATGAAGACGCAAGAGCAGTTTTACAAAATCTGGCTGAAAATTTAGAAGGCAGAACTTGGGAGTATCAGGCTATTGCGACTTCGGCATTAAAAAGTTATCCTGATGAGGTAACATTTAGAATTTTGGTTAAAAACTTGTCAAGCTCCAATTGGCATATTCGTCAGAATAGTGCCATTTCATGCGAAAAGCTGGGATATTCATATTATGATTTAATTAATGTTTTTGACGGAAATGACAGATACGCACGAGAGATGATGCGGTATCATTTAGATAAACGAAACGCTGAAAGTGGAGAGGTGAGAGCATAATGGAAATGGAAACGATTAAACTTATCTTTGATGCTATCAACGTTTGCTTTGTGGTATATTTAATCGGCTATTCCACATTCTTATTTCTGTCGGTTGTAATAGGTGCAACGACTCTTTATAAAAAGAAAATGCAGGACAGGCTTATGAACAAGTTTACTGAAAACTATTTTGTGCCTATCACTATTGTAGTTCCTGCTTATAACGAGGAAGTAACAGTTGTTCAGACTGTAAAATCTCTGCTCACACTAGACTATAAACTTTATGAAATTGTTGTGGTGGATGACGGGTCGAAAGATACCACCTCACAACAGTTAATAAATGCGTACAATATGCACCCTGTAAGACGTCCTCTTCACAGAAGTATCGAATGTCAGCCTGAAGAATTTATTTATGAATCTCATGAGCAAAAAGTACCTCTCACGCTGATTCGTAAGAAAAATGGTGGCAAGGCAGATGCTCTTAATATGGGAATCAATGCAGCTCAGTATCCGTATTTTATCTGTATGGATGCAGACTCTGTTTTACAGTACGATTCCCTCCATAAATTGGTTGTACCTGTTTTAGAGGAGGAAAATGTAGTTGCTGTAGGCGGTACGGTAAGACCGTCAAATGATGTGGAACTTTTTGAGGGTAAAGTAAAAAAATACAGACTTCCGAAAAATATTTTGGCCTGTATGCAGCTTTTAGAATATGACCGTTCATTTTTGGCATCAAGAATTTTATTTGATAAATTTAATGGTTCTCTGATTATATCAGGGGCATTTGGAATGTTTAAAAAAGAAACTGTTATTGCAGCAGGTGGATACGACCATGGAACGATGGGAGAAGATATGGAGCTTGTGGTAAAGCTTCATTCCTATTGCCTTACAAACAAGATTCCATATTCTATAAAGTACGCTACTGATGCAGTTTGCTGGACACAGGTGCCTGAAAAATTGGGAGATTTGAAAAAGCAGAGAAAACGTTGGCATTTAGGTCTTTTTCAGACTATGTGGAAGCATAAAAAAATGATGGCAAATCCAAAATACGGAGCAGTTGGTTTTATATCCTATATGTATTTTCTTTTGTATGAACTGCTTTCGCCTTTTATAGAGGTTTTCGGCGTGTTCACAATGATATTTGCATATTGTATTGATTTACTTAATCTGCCGTTTATGCTTTTGTTTTTGCTGATTTATGCGTCATATAACTCGATTTTAACACTTACGGCGTTCTTTTCAAGAATACAAACAATAGACTTAACAGTTAAATTTAAGGATTGTATGAAGGCAATTATGCTTTGCTTTTTCGAAGTTACAACCTTAAGGTTTATTATGGCATTTGTTCGTCTTATGGCATTTCGCGGCTACAAAAAGAAAAAACTTGACTGGGGTCGTATTGAAAGAAAGGCTATGAATATTTAAAGAAAAGAGGTGATACAGAAAGTGAAAAAGAAAATTATGGTTCTTATGGCAACGCTTATAATTTTTGTGCAACCTGTATCAGCAGAGGTTATAACAACCCAAAAAACCGAAGGTTATGGGGATTATGTGTACATTGCAGGAAGTCCTGATAATTATCCTGTGGAATATTTTGATGAAGATTTAGGGGAGTATCGAGGAATTATTCCTGATTTACTCCATAAAATATCAGAGCATTCAGATATAGATTTTGTTTATATCAATGGTGATAAAAAAGACAAAAATATGCTTGGTGAAAATCTTCAGGTAGATATTGTGTCTTGTGTGAATGGGAGTGAAACCATAGAATACAAGAAGGACTACCTGGAACTGATTTCATATAGGGAGCATGGTAATACTATACAATGCGGTCTTGTTTTTACTGAACTTTTAGACGAAGAAAAAATTGCGACAATAAAGCAGACGGCGAGTGAAATATCTGCCGATGAAAAAAACGGCATCTATTTATCTTATGCATCAAAAAACCAAAAAACTGATTTTAAATGGCTTATTATTGCTGTTGTTTTTTCGTTATTATTTGCAGGTCTTGCCATATTTTTGTTTGTCCGTATCAAACGATTACAAAAGGAAAATACAGTTGATAAAATGACAGACAGTGAAACAGGTATGGGTAATCTACAGTTTTTTAAATACCATTTCAGATTCACCATAGGAGATGTTTCAAGAAGTCTGTATCACATTGCCTATATTATATTAGACAGCAGTTATCTGCGGACATATCATGGTGACAACTCTTTCGAGGATGTTCTAAAATACACTGCAACTGTTTTATCCGAGCACACAGGTGACAGAGAAATATCTGCAAGAATTACCGAAAACGGATTTGCATTCGCATTTCAATCTACCAACAGCAGCGATGCAAAAGACAGAATGAAATTGATTATGAATAAACTGAACAGTTATGAAGATATGAGAGAAAAAAGCAACAAGCTTGTGTTTCACTGTGCGGTTTATCAGCTCTCGGGCTCAGATCGGAATTGTGAAATTTTGCTTTTCAACTTGAGAAAAAACTGTAACAAAATCTTTGGTACGGAAAAACAGATAATTTACTGTGATACTCAATCTATGAACGTAGTTCAGGAGGAGAAGAAAATCACAGAGAGCATCCTAAAGGGGTTTGAAAATAACGAATTTAAGATGTATCTGCAGTTTATTGTTGATAATAAAACCAAACAAATTGTATCAGCTGAGGCACTTTCCAGGTGGGATAGTCGTGAAAAGGGACTGATTAGCCCAGGAAAATATATTGAAAATATGGAAGTTGCAGGGCTTATAAGTAAGCACGATTTTTATATGTTTGAGCTTATTTGCCGTCAGCTTGAAAAGTGGCATAATACAGAATATAAAGACATTTCAATTTCCTGCAACTTTACGAGAATAACACTTTCAGAAGAGAACTTTATTGACAAGCTCACAATGATTTCAAACAGTTATAACTTTGACAAATCAAAACTCTCTATTGAAATAACCGAGGATGCTATGGAAAAAGACAGAGAGACAGCAACTAAAAATGTTATGATTTGTAAAGAGCTTGGATTCAGGGTTTATCTAGATGATTTAGGAAGCGGATATACCTCTTTAATAAATTTATGTGATTATCCTATTGATGTTGTAAAAATCGACCGTGATATTCTTCTTAAGGCAGATATGCCGAAGGGGAAGGAATTGTTTTCAGGTATTATTGCACTTGCTCATAATTTAAATATAAAGGTTATCTGTGAGGGTGTGGAAACTGAAGAACAAAATATGCTTGTATCTTCGTCTGATTGTGATTTTATTCAGGGTTGGTACTATTCAAAACCCCTTCCGCTTGAAGAATGCGAATTGTTCGTACAAAAATACATTGAGCGTAACGCTTAGATCGAGTTCTTGAATTCAATAGTTCATTGAGCATATAAATACGTAAACGAGAGGAAGTACGTTATGTCAGCAACAGAAAAAGCCATAACTGACGAGCATTTTCATAAAATGACTAAGTGGCCTATCCCAAAACTAGTAATAACTTTGGGTATACCCACTACTATCAGTATGTTGGTTACAAATATTTACAATATGGCGGACACTTTTTTTGTCAGTGAACTCGGTAACAGTGCCAGCGGAGCGGTGGGTGTGGTGTTCGGTCTTATGGCAATCATTCAGGCGTTCGGCTTTATGTTTGGTCACGGTGCGGGCAGTATTATAGCCAGAAAACTGGGCGAGCGTGATGTTCACAGTGCAGGAGTTTTTGCAACTTTGAGCATTACTGCCTGTCTTACTGTGGGTACTGTAATCGGTATCCTTGGTCTTATATTTTTAGAGCCTCTGATGAAACTTTTGGGCAGTACAGACACCATACTTCCTTATGCAAAGGGTTATGGTGTGTATATTTTGATTTCTGCACCTGTTACTATGACAAGCTTTGCACTCAATAATATATTAAGATACGAGGGCAAGGCGTTTTTTGCAATGATAGGACTGACTATCGGCGGTGTTTTAAATATAATTTGCGACCCGATTTTTATATTTGGTTTTAAAATGGGAATAGCAGGTGCTGGTCTTGCTACAGCAATATCCCAGTTTATAGGGTTTTGTATTTTATTGTCCATGTTTTTAAGGGGAAAAACCCAAAGTGAGTTAAAAATATCTCTCTTAAAGGAAAACCCGCGGGGAATATTCTTAATTATGGCAACAGGCTTTCCCAGTCTTTGCAGACAGGGCTTAAGCAGTATCGCAACAATGATACTGAATAATTTAGCAGGTGTGTACGGTGATGCTGCTGTTGCTGCCATGTCAATTGTAAACAGAATTTCATTCTTTATCTTTGCAGTGGGTCTTGGTATCGGTCAGGGCTTTCAGCCTGTGGCATCCTTTAATTACGGGGCAAAGCTTTATTCCCGAGTAAAGAAGGCGTTCAAGTTTACTTTAGGTGCAGGAGAGGTGCTTTTAGGTGTTTCTGCTTTAGTTTGTATAATATTTTCCGGGAATTTGATTGGCATATTCCGTGATGACCCCACAGTTATAGAAATAGGTACAACGGCACTTCGTTTTCAACTTGTGGCATTGTTTTTCCACCCGTTGGTAATATGCTCTAATATGCTTTTTCAGAGTATAGGTGAGAACAAAAAAGCTACATTTTTGTCAATGCTTCGAAGTGGAATACTGTTTATTCCTGCGATACTGATACTTACGTACTTCTTTGGACTTTTTGGCATACAGATAGCACAATCCGTAGCAGATGTTGTGGCATTTTTCATAGCGGCACCGCTTGTTATAAAATTTTTGAGAGAACTTCCGCAGGATGAAGGGGAGGATATAAATGGGTAGATTTAAAATGATACTGGCAATGGCAATATTTGGCTCAATCGGTATTTTTGTGAGTTATATCTCATTGCCAGCGGCAATTATTGCATGCGTGCGTGCTATTATCGGCACGGCATTTTTAGGGATTATATTAGGATTTTACAAGGACCGCTCAGGTTTTGCATCCTTTAAGAAAAATGCAGTTGCCATAATTTTATCAGGTGCGGCACTCGGCCTTAACTGGGTGTTTTTATTTGAAGCATACAAATACACCACAATCCCTGTGGCTACAGTATGCTACTATATGGCACCTGTGTTTGTGCTTGTTTTGTCCCCTTTGATTTTAAGAGAGAGATTAACTGTTTTAAATATAGCCTGTACCTTAGGGGCACTGGCAGGTGCTATTCTGATTTCGGGTGTATTGGGCACTGAAACAGTACATAAAACAGGCATTATGTATGCCCTTTTGGCAGCACTGCTATATTGTGCGGTTATTATTTTAAACAAGAAAATCAATGGTATTTCAAGCCTTGACGCCGCTTTTTATCAGATGGCGATAGCATCCGTGGTGACTGTTGGCTATACAGTTCTTACGGTAGATATGTCCTCTGTATTAATTACAGAAAAGTCTGCATGGATGTTACTTATTTTAGGTATAGTACATACAGGTATTGCATATGCTTTAACATTCTCGGCGGCTAAAAGTATGACTGCTCAGGGCTGGGGAATACTCAGCTATATCGACCCTGCAACAGCGATTGTTTTGGCAATAGTTGTTTTAAAACAACCATACGGACCTGTTGAAATTTTAGGTACAGCCATGATTTTTGGCTTTGCGCTGATTAACGGAATTTATAAATCAAAAAGGAGAGGGTAGAGTGAACGAAGTATTAAATGCACTTACAGAAAGAAGAAGTGTAAAAAAGTATAAGGATACCCCCGTACCGAAAGAACTGCTTAAAAAAATTGCAGAGGCGGGCACATACGCACCCAGCGGTATGAACAAACAGGCGTCTGTAATTTTGGTTGTAACAGATAAAGAAAAACGTGACTGGTTGTCAAAAATCAATGCACAGGTAAGAGGTGTTGATACTGACCCCTTTTATGGTGCACCTGCTGTTTTGGTTGTACTTTACGATAAGAGCGTACACACAGGAATTTATGATGGCTCACTGGTTATGCAGAATTTAATGCTTGCAGCACATTCTCTCGGACTCGGTGCTTGCTGGATACACAGAGCAAAGGAAACTTTTGAAACCAAAGAGGGTAAAGCTTTCCTGCGTGAACTTGGAATAGAGGGTGACTACGAGGGCGTAGGAAACTGTATTGTAGGTTATGCTGACGGAGAATATCCCAAACTAAAACCCAGAAAAGATAATTATATTTATTATGTAGAATAGTAAAAGAAACAGGTTATCGCAATGCGATAGCCTGTTTTGGTGTCAGTCTCCGAACTTTTCTTTAATCTCTTCGTTGATTTTTGCGTGCATAACGGGAATTTGTATCATATCATCTTCGTGGATAGCTAATGTAGCAATATCAGGTTTGTCGTAACATTGGGGCAGGTTAACTTCCCAATAGCCATCACCGTATCCGTTCTGACAAATCCATCCTTGCATTCCCTTGTGTACGCCTTCTTTGGCGTATTTTTCTTTTTCTACAATTATTTCAATGCAGTCCATTTCCTGAAAACCATCTACCACTATAAATTCACCGAATTTTCTTCTGATTTCTTCATTTATTTTAGGGTTTATACCGTCGGGCAGAAGCTTTAAATCGCTTGTGTAAATAGGTAGTCTTACTTCTTTTGATTTACTTGTACAATGTGGAAAACTGACACACCAACCGTCAAAGCCATTCAAATGGTATTCTATTTTTCCCTGCATACCCTTATGTATACCTTCTTTTGCATACTTTTCTTTTTCTACGATTACCTCAACATAGTCTGCTACTTTCACATTATTTACCTCCGTATGGTGTATTTAACTGGATGCGTCCGTTGGGACA
The DNA here is from genome assembly GCA_045593125.1 of Congzhengia sp. Taxonomy (GTDB): domain Bacteria; phylum Bacillota; class Clostridia; order UBA1381; family UBA9506; genus Congzhengia. The sequence goes on from JAZNWB010000060.1 coordinate 18,151, forward strand.
TACCATCCAGCCGGTTAAAAAAGATACTGTTCCCTCTTTGTCTTTTCTTGGGATTTCTACACTAATATTTATTCTTTGTCCATATTTATTCAATAATCCTAAATCATAATCTCCATTGATATATTTTTCCACACCTTGCTCCTCTATTGTTTTTTGTAACCAGTCGGCATCGTCTATGGTATATCCCCAGCTTTCAAACAATTTTTGTTTATTGTGGCTATATGCCATACCGCGATTAAACAAATAAGGGTCAAACTTACTAGAGTCACTATTTGATGTTGCAAAATTAACTACATCGGTGTAGCTAATAGGTTTTGTGGTGCAATGACATAGAAAATGCTGGGGCAATTTTGGTTTTTTCTCTTCTAAAAACCAACACTTATTAAGCTTTAGACAAGTTTCACAATGACTTTTCCAACTTATATATGCTCCCACACAACCCACTTAGTACCTGTTAGTCCTGCTGCCTTTTTTAAGGCTGTCATAAATTCTTTTATTTTTTTCACCTTGTCTCCTTTCTATTATGACAGGTGAACTCGAGTTTGGATTTATTTTATTATGTTTTTTTAAAGTTGTCAATAATACAGGACAATGATTGCAGTATTTTGCACATTTTAAAATAACCACCGACGCACGTCGGTGGTTGTCTATATTGTAGGAAAAGGGTAGTCATCAAGCTCGTAGGCATATATTTCCCAATCTGCTATTTGTATGAATCTTTTTTTCAGGGTTTCGTCAGGTTCGTCCAGACATATAAGCTTAATTTCTCCGTCGGAGTAGTATTTTGCCATGTTTTTGACTCTTTCGGCAAAAATCTTATCTTCAGGATATCTTGTGCCTGTCAAAAAAATAGAACACCCTCTGCCGATGGCAATATCAATCTCTCGGTCGAAATGGCGGATCAAATCCTTTTCGCTGGCTTTTTCGTGAAAATTCATAAAACAACAGGTCATTTTAAATCTCCTAAATTAAAAAAGGTGCGTAGCCGAAGCCACGCACCATAAAAGCGTAGGCTTCTGACATTGCGAGTAATCAAGCCACCATCGGGTATGATTTATCAGAGCCACACTTTTTTACATAGTGTGCCCCGATGGGTTGCTTTATTTGATTACTCGCAAAAACAATATACCACAAAACATAACAAAAATCAATAATCTTTTTCAACTGTGACAATAGTTTCATAAATTTAATAAAAAAGAAATTGTAATCAGCCAAAAAATGTGCTACAATGAAAGTAATAATGAGTGGAGGTGTGTTGATTTGGATTTTTTACACAGTGATATTCTTCCTTTTTTACGCACTATAAGAGTGACCGACATAATTGATATTTCCGTTGTGGCGGTAGTAATATATTATATCATAAAGCATTTCCGCAAAACCCGTGCGGCACAGCTTATAAAAGGTATTGCCATAATTTTGGTGGTTACATACCTGGCAGAGTGGCTTAACTTAAATGTTATCAGCTTTGTGCTTGGAAATGTGATTCAGATAGGATTTATTGCTTTGGTTATAATATTCCAGCCTGAACTAAGGCGTGCACTTGAGCACGTGGGCAGAAGTAAATTCGGTCTGTGGTTTACTGATGAAAAGTCAGAGCATCAGGATATGGTGGCAGAGGTGGCAAGAGCCGCAGAGAGTATGTCAAAGACAAATACAGGTGCTTTGATTGTATTTGAAAAAGAAGTTTCATTAGATGATTTGCTTACAGGCGGAACCCTAATTAATGCAGATGTGTCCAGCGAGCTTTTAGAAAACATTTTCGTTCACAACACACCCCTGCATGACGGTGCGGTAATCATAAGAAACGGAAAAATCTATAAGGCGGCGTGTGTATTGCCGCTGTCTTCCAACAGAGATTTAAGCAAGGAATGCGGTACACGACACCGTGCAGCTTTAGGAATTTCTGAACAGTCTGACTGCGTAAGTCTTGTTGTTTCAGAGGAAACAGGCAAGATTTCAGTTATGAACAGAGGCAATATGATAAGAAACTTGTCTATTGCAACGCTTTCTGAACTTTTGGTAAAGGCTTTAGAACCAAAAGATGAGGTTCCCGAAAATGTAAAGAAAAACCTCGACATCATAAAGAACTACACGGAAAAGCTTAAGAAAAAGAACGAGGACAAAAACGAAGAAAATTAACAGATTGGAGCAAGTAAAATGAAAAAAGACCTTTCAACAAAGCTTATCTCACTTCTGTTTGCTATATTTATGTGGTTTTATATAATTCAGGTTCAAAGCCCCGAAATTGAAAGAACAATAAAGTCCGTTCCTGTTCAGTTTACAAAGGCTCAGCTTGAAGGAAAAAACCTTATGCTTATAAACGATAAGGAAGTAACCATAAATATCAAAGTCAAAGGTCAACGACGTTATATTATGGGAATAAACAAGTCGGATATCACTGTAATGGCAGATGTAAGTGCTATTGAAACAACAGGTACACACAGAGTATTCCCGAATGTGGTTATGCCTTACGGAAATATTGAAATAGTTGAACAAAACCCCTCTGCCATAATGGTTACGGTAGACCGTGTGGTGAGCGAAAAAAGAGAAGTACGGATTGTAACCTCAGGAAATCCCCGAAACGGTTATACTGTTGGAGATATTAAGACAACACCCGAAAAAGTTACAATAAAAGGTGCTGAATCAATTATCAGCGGTATTGCCTATGTTGCGGCAACTGTTGATGTTTCGGGCAAAAACGAAGATATTTCTACAGTTGAGCCATTGTATTTAGTGGGCACTTCAGATACGGAGATTTACACCCCCTATGTAACCATTGACAGCGAGAGTGCAGATATTCACTGTGCTATACTTAAGAAAAAGACGTTGGATATTAATGTTAAATTTGCCGATGGAATTAATAGTGATAAAGAGTGGTACACGCTGGATGCAAACTCCGTAAAATCAGTAGAGGTGGCAGGTACTGCTGCGGCAATAGATGCCCTCCAAATGGTTGAAACAAAAACAGTTTACAGAAGTATGATTAAAGAATCAGGCGAGCTTGAGGTAGAGTTATCTTTGCCTGAAGGTGTGAAGTCCTTAGACGGAAGCACAGTAACACTCAAGCTAAAAAGAGTATCAAAAGAAAATGATTAGTAAAAATGCACAAAAGTGACATAACGTTTTTATTATTTTTGTATAGTTGGCGAATTGAAATTTGTAAAAAAAAGTAGTATTATATAGCTATACCACAACTAACACAACACGAACTTTTTCATTTTCCCTCCTTTTGAAAAAAAGGAAAAGCAAAAGAGCTGCTTGGACACCAAGCAGCTCTTTTGCTTTTTTCTTGAAATGTATAGGTATTTGTGATAATATACAAGTATAGTACATTTTGGAGGATATTATGAAATTCGTTTTACAAAGAGTATTGAATGCACAGGTTGATATAGATGGAAAAACAGTAGGAAAAATCGGTAAAGGCTATGTTTTGCTGGTGGGAGTGTCTAATGATGACAATAAAGAAATTGCTGACAAAATGATAGAAAAAGCGGCACGTCTCAGAATTTTTGAAGATGAGAACGGCAAGACAAATTTGAGCAGCGAGCAGGTGGGTGGAGAAATTTTAGTTATTTCTCAGTTTACACTTTATGCTGATTGCAAAAAGGGCAACCGCCCAAGCTTTATTGATGCGGGCTCACCTCAGATGGCAAATGAAATCTATGAGCATATAGTTAAACGCTCAAAAGAGCTTTTTGCAAAAACTCAAACAGGTGAGTTCGGTGCCGATATGAAGGTATCACTTACTAATGACGGCCCGTTTACCATAGTTTTAGACAGCAAGGAAATATTAAAATAGCTCTTATTACACAGGAGGAAAGAAGTGAAAACCTATACTCCAAATTATTATAAAAAGTTTCAATGCATAGCAGACAAGTGCAAGCACTCCTGTTGCATAGGTTGGGAAATAGATATTGATGAAGAAACCTTAGAGCTTTATGAGGCTATGGGGGGTGCTGCGGGCAAAAAGCTTTGTGAAACCATTTCCTATGAAGGCACACCTCATTTTAAGCTTGCAGAAGGCGGAAAATGTGCAAATCTGCGTTCAGACGGTTTGTGTCAGATTATCTGTGACCACACAGAGAGTGCACTGTGTGATATTTGTGCTGACCACCCTAGGTTTCGTAATTTTTTTGAAGATTTTACAGAAGTTGGATTGGGACTTTGTTGCGAGGAAGCAGCACGTATTATCATAAGTGACGACACACCTTTTTCTATCCCTACGGATATTAAGAAAGCCTATGGTGACGAAAAATGTTGCCTGAAACTGCGAAATGAAGTTTTTGAGATTTTGCAGGACAGAACAAAGACCATAGGTGAAAGATTTCGAGATTTAGCGGAAAAATTCGGTTTTAATTTTGAGTTTGATTTAGAAAAAATTGTGCCTCTATTCCTTTCTCTTGAACGGCTTGACGAGATGTGGACAGGATACCTGGAAAGTATAAAAGAATTTGATGGGAAAATCTTTGAAGATGATAACTATTCAAAGAAATTTGAAAACCTTGCCTGCTATTTTGTATTTCGCCACTTTTCTGATGGTATCTATGGAGAAGATTACAAAGAGAGAGTAAAATTCTGTCTTGTATCGTGCTTTATTATAGGTGCAATGGTACAGTCTGGTAAGAACATAGAAGAAATTGCACGTATGTACTCAGCAGAGATTGAGTATTCAGAGGAGAATATGGAGAGATTGTTGGAAGAATTATAGAAAAATATGACAAAAAGTTAAATAAATATTAAAAAACTGTTAAAAACCCTGTTGATAATGTTGATAACTTAGTAAAAACACACCGACATTATGTAAACTTTAGCAATAAATCATTAAATATACTTGAATATTGATGCTAAACATTATATAATATAATGAGATACAAATGAAATTTATGCGGAGGGTAATATGGATACAAAATATAAAAGAATTTTGCTTAAGGTAAGTGGCGAAGCACTGTCTGGTTCTAAAGGAACGGGCTTTGACATGAATGTTTTGAGTGAAGTTTCAAAAGTAGTAAAAAGATGCCATGATGCAGGAGTGGAAATAGCAGTAGTAGTAGGCGGTGGTAATTTCTGGCGTGGCAGAGACGGACACAATATGAACAGAACAAGAGCAGACCATATGGGAATGCTTGCAACTGTAATGAACTCTTTGGCATTAGCCAGTGCATTTGAAGCAGAGGGCATCCCTACCCGTGTTCAGACATCTATTGAGATGCGTCAAATTGCAGAGCCTTACATAAGAAATAAGGCGATGCGTCATCTGGAAAAGGGAAGAGTCGTAATATTCGGCTGCGGAACAGGTAATCCTTTTTTTTCTACAGATACCACTGCGGCTTTACGTGCTGCTGAAATCGAAGCAGATGCTATTCTTTTAGCAAAAAATGTTGATGCGGTTTATGACAGTGACCCCGCAATAAATCCCGATGCTAAGAAATTTTCAGAATTAACGTTTAAAGAAGTTCTGAACTTAGGTCTTAAGGTTATGGACTCAACTGCAACTTCACTTTGTATGGACAACGATATTCCGATTTTGGTTTTCGGTATCGCTGACCCTGAAAACATTGTAAAAGTTCTGTGCGGAGAAAAAATCGGCACAGTAGTTTCAAACTAATATAAAATTTTTAAAGGAGATTATAGATTATGTACGAAGAAGTAAAAGCAAAAATGGACAAAGCAATATCAGCTATGGAAAATGATTTTGCTGGTATTCGTGCAGGTAGAGCAAATCCTGCAATATTAGACAGAATTACAGTAGATTATTACGGCACAGCAACACCCCTGGCACAGGTTGGTACAATTTCTGTACCCGACCCCAGACAGCTGTTGATTCAGCCCTGGGATGCAAGCATTTTACATGATATTGAAAAAGCAATTTTAGCATCTGACTTAGGTCTTACACCCAACAATGACGGCAAGGGTATCAGACTTAATTTCCCTGCTCCCACAGAGGAAAGAAGAAAGGAACTTGTAAAGACAGTTTCAAAAAGAGCAGAAGAAGCTAAAGTTGTTGTAAGAAATGCTCGTCGTGATGCATTAGACGCTGTAAAGGCGCAGAAGAAAAACGGCGAAATAACAGAAGACGACGTGAAGAGTGCAGAAAACGATATCCAGAAGATTACAGACCAGTATATCAAGGATATTGATGTGCGTGCAGACAAAAAGACAAAAGAAGTAATGGAAATCTGATTACTTTCTTTTGAGTAGGAGTGAAGAACGATTTTTCATTGGTTTAAAAATAAAAAGAATGAAAAGTTAATATCCGAAATAGATAAAAACAACCTCCCTAACCATGTAGGAATAATCATGGATGGTAACGGTCGTTGGGCAAAAAAACGTGGTCTTCCCAGAAGTGCAGGTCACAGAGTTGGTGCGGCAAACCTAAAGACTATTACAGAATTTGCCTCAGATATGGGCATCCGCTATGTTACGGCGTATGCCTTTTCTACAGAAAACTGGAAACGCCCGAAAGAAGAGGTTGACGCATTAATGGAGTTGTTGCTTGAGTATCTTCGTGATAAAAAGTTACTTGAGGGCAATCAGGTTCGAGTAAAGTTCATCGGTGACAGAAGCGTTTTAACTGATGAAATCAGACGTGAGATGGATACGGCAGAAGAAGAATCTGCTGACCGCACCCGAACCACTTTATATCTTGCTATTAACTACGGCGGACAACAGGAAATCGTAAATGCTGTAAAAAATATAGCACAAAAAATCGAAGCAGGTCAAATGACTAAAGACGATATTTCACTTGAGGCTATAGGGGATGAGCTTTATACAGAGGTTCCTGATGTGGACCTCATTATCCGTCCAAGTGGTGAATATCGTCTGAGCAATTTCCTGCTCTGGCAGTCGGCATATAGTGAATTTTGGTTTTCAAACATAAACTGGCCCGACTTTACTAAAGAAGACTTCACTCAGGCGATACTGGATTATCAAAACAGAAATCGCCGCTTTGGAGGGGTGTAATTATGTGGGATAAACTAAAAACAAGACTTTTGAGTGCTTTTGTGCTTATTGGAATACTTTTAGCAGTAGTATTCTTTGCAACTGACTGGGTATTTTCTATCGTTGTCTCGGCTATTACATTTATGATAATGGCAGAGCTTACAAAAGTAATGAGATTAGAAACAAAACCCGGAATAGTTATCACAAACTATACGTTTGCAGCGATATTTATGGCACTTGGGATTTTAAACATAGAGCTGCAACACGAATTTATTTACATGCTAATTGTATTATTTGTGATGACCTTGGGTGCATTTACTGTACTCGATAATTCACGCATCAAGCTTTCTGATGTATGTGCATCAATCTTTTTGGTTACATATTCAGTAGTATTTTTAATGCACCTGTCATTTATCAGACAGCTTGAAAATGGTGTGGCATTTTTGTTTATGCCTGTAATCGGGGCATACATCACAGACACAGGTGCGTATTTTACGGGTCTTTCAATAGGCAAGCACAAACTCATTCCCTCTGTCAGCCCTAATAAGACAGTAGAGGGTGCTATAGGCGGTATAGTTGCTGCAGTTATAGGCTTCGTTATTTACGGGGCGGTTATGTCCGCTATGGGATTTAGCGTAAATTATTTGTTGCTTGTGATTTTAGCGGTCATCTGTGCAATTGTGGCACAATTTGGAGATTTGACCGCATCAGTTATTAAAAGAAACTATTCAGTAAAGGATTTTGGTCATTTAATACCAGGTCACGGAGGTATGGTTGACAGAGTTGATTCTTTGATGTTTACAGCACCTATTGTTTATTATTTCATTACGTTCCTGCCTGTGATCCAATAGGAGAAAAGTATGAAAAAAGTTGTAATTTTAGGCTCTACCGGCTCTATAGGGACACAGAGTCTAGAGGTAATTTCAGAAAAGTCAGGATTTTCGGTTCTTGCAATTTCGGGAAATTCTAACATAGAGCTATTAGAAAAACAAGTAAGAGAATTTAATCCTAAATTCGTTGCAGTTCCAAACGAGGAAAAGGCAAAGGAATTAGAGATAAAAATAAAAGACACCGAAACACAGGTGTTGTCAGGTAAGGAAAGCTTAGAATATATCGCATCGCTTTCTGAGGCTGACATTGTTATTACAGGAATTGTGGGTATAGCAGGACTTCTGCCAACTTTAGCTGCAGTGAAAGCAGGCAAAAGAATTGGCCTTGCAAACAAAGAAACTCTCGTTACCGCAGGGGATATCGTTATGGAAGCGGCTAAATGTGCCGGTGCTGAGATTATCCCTGTTGACAGTGAGCACAGTGCAATATTTCAGTGTATGGCGGCACGTGTCAATGATAAAAATTATGACAGTGAACTAAAGAGGATTTTGCTCACAGCATCTGGCGGCCCATTCTTTGGTAAAACAAAAGACGAGCTTCGCAATATGAAAGCATCAGATGCCCTACGCCACCCCAACTGGAGTATGGGTGCAAAAATTACAGTAGATAGTGCGACGCTTATGAATAAAGGTCTTGAGGTTTTAGAGGCAAAGAGTTTATTCTCTGTTCCGCTATCTAAGGTTGACGTTTTAGTACACAGGCAGAGTATAGTTCACTCAATGGTGGAGTTTGCTGACAATGCGGTTATAGCACAAATGGGTGTTCCCGATATGAAACTGCCTATACAGTATGCTCTCACATATCCTGAAAGACTCACAATGTGCGATAACGCACTTGATTTGACAAAAACACCTCTTACCTTTGAGTATGCTGACACAGATACCTTTCGCTGTTTATCTCTTGCATACAGAGCAGGGGAGGAAGGTGGCACACTGCCTGCGGTGTTAAATGGTGCAAACGAGGTTACAGTGGCACTTTTCTTAGAAGGAAAAATTGGATTTTTAGATATTGGAAATATTGTGGAGCTTACAATGGATGACCACAAGGTAATCAAAAATCCACAAATTCAAGACATATTATCCGCAGATTTATGGGCGAGAGAATATGTAATGGCAAATCTACATAAGATACAGTAAAATACTAAGGGGGTGTTTAAAAAGTCTAAGCTTTTTAAACACCCCCGTTAGGGAATAGGTAAAAATGTTCAGAATGAACAAACCGAACCCGTAGGGGTGTGCCCCGAAGGTGTACGTGGGTACACCGAGTGGTAAGGTTTGTTTATAGTAAAAAAGCATAAATTCTTCAAAAAATCGAGTAAAATGAGATTTTTCTTCATATTTTTATAGAATATCGATGTTTTACACCTAAAAAACACATTTACCTTGCCTTTTTACGGTCTGGACTTTTTTAACATTCCCCTTGACGCAATTTATTAGAGGTAGTCTATGAATTTTGTTTTAACATTAATGGCAGCAATTATTATCTTTGCGGTAATGATCTTTGTCCATGAACTTGGGCATTTTATTGCGGCAAAAAGCCTTGGAGTAAAGGTGAATGAATTTGCCCTTGGTATGGGACCTAAAATACTTTCAAAGCAGAGGGGCGAAACCCTGTATTCTTTGCGCCTTTTTCCCATTGGCGGATTTTGTGCCATGGAGGGTGAGGACGAAGAAACTGAAGACGAGCGTGCCTTTAACAAGAAAAAGCCGTGGAAGAGATTTATAATTTTAGTTTCCGGTGCGGCAATGAATATTCTTTTAGGATTTGTGCTGCTCATTGGTATCGGCTCGGTATCAGAAGGCTACGTTGAGCCTGTAATACGCGAGGTCGTGAGTGATTCGGGTGCTATGGAGGCAGGACTGCTATCAGGGGATAAAATCCTTCGTGCAAACGGAAGACGTGTAAATATCTACGAAGATTTGTCATGGGAAGTTACCAACAACACTCAGGAAAATGCGGTTTTAGATTTGGTTGTTGAGCGTGACGGAGAAAAAAAGGAAATCGAAATCACACCAAAGGAGACAGACGGCAGACTGACCTACGGAATGTCCTTTGAAATAGGCACAAATTCAGTTTTTAGAACAATAAGAAATGCAGGATACCGCACAGTATTTTACGGAAGAGTTGTAATAGATTCGTTTATACAGTTAATACGCGGAAAAGTGCCCCTATCACAGGTGTCAGGGCCTATCGGTATAGTCAACGAAATAGGAAATGCAGTAGAAACCGCACAAGAGTCAGGTTTGGAGGGTATATTAAACCTTTTAAGCCTTGCAGTGCTTTTAACAATAAATTTAGGTGTATTTAATCTTTTGCCCCTGCCCGCTTTAGACGGTGGCAGAATTTTATTTGTTATTATCGAAATGATACGCAGAAAACCAATCCCTGTAGACAAGGAGGCAGTAGTTCACTTTATTGGAATAGTGCTTTTACTGGGATTGTCGGTTGTAATAGCGTTTAAAGATATTTTTACGATTTGGTAGGTGATTACCATGGGAAGAATACAGGTTTTATCAAAAAATGTATCTGACAAAATAGCCGCAGGCGAAGTGGTTGAACGCCCCGCGTCTGTTATTAAAGAGCTTTTGGAAAATGCGGTGGATGCCGGGGCTACAGTTATTACTGTGGAGATTAAATCCGGCGGCATTAAATATATGAGAGTTACAGACAACGGTATTGGTATGTCAAAGGAAGATGCTCGTCTTTCTATCATCCGCCATGCTACGAGCAAGATTTCAACAGAGGACGACCTGTCACGCATTGCAACTTTGGGTTTTCGTGGTGAGGCGCTAAGCTCTATTGCGGCGGTGTCAAAGCTTGAAATCTACACAAAGACACGAGGCGAGGAAACAGGAACACATATGATTGCCCAGAATGGCGAGATTATAGATATAGTTGAGGCAGGTTGTCCCGATGGTACGACCATTTTGGTGCGTGAACTTTTCTGCACTGTTCCTGCCAGAATGAAGTTTTTGAAAAAAGACTACACCGAGGCAGGCTACATTGAGGACATTGTGGCACGTCTTGCACTTTCTCATCCTGAAATCTCTGTGAAGTTCATAAATAACGGCAAGGAGATTATTTTTACTCCTGGCGACAACCAACTGTCATCTGCGATTTATGCAGTTTACGGCAAGGACATAAAAAATGCAATGGTAGAAGCAGAATATGAAGAAAATGGTGTTAGAGTGCATGGTATGTGTGCCAAAGCGTCGGCATCCCGTGCTAACCGCAACATGGAGAACTTCTTTGTAAACGGCAGATACATAAAAAGTGCAATGCTTGCCCATGCGGTGGAAGAGGCTTATAAAAATGAACTTATGGTAAAAAAATTTCCTGCATGTGTTCTAAATATCGAAATATCGCCTGAAATGGTTGATATAAATATCCATCCTACAAAATTGGAAGCAAAATTTGCGGATGAAAAAACTGTTTACCACGCAGTTTACTGGGCGGCAAAAAATGCTCTATACAAAAAGACATACATTCCTGAAGTGACCGAAACAAAACCCTCTCAGGTAACATACACACGTCCAACACCTGAGGCAGTAAAGGAAACCTTTAAGAGTGCACCTGAAATCAAACGAGAGTTGCCAAAAATAGATTTTTCAAAGATAACTCCCGTAAAACCGTATGAGCCTCCAAAAACTGAGCAGGCAAAAATCTTATTCGGAGAGAACACATACAAAATTCCCGAAAAGAAGCCTGAAATCAAGGTAGAGGTAAAGGAAATACCGAAGCCTGTGATTAAAAACACACCCGAACCTGTCGTCGAGGAAAAAGTGGTTGAGATAGTAAAAGAAAAACCTGTGTTTAAAATTTGTGGACAGGTTTTCAATACATATATCATCGTGGAAAAAGATGAAAAAATGCTGATGGTAGACCAACATGCAGCACACGAACGTTTGCGATACGAAAAACTCCTTTCTCAGTACAGAGAACGAAATATTGTAACACAGATTCTACTTATGCCCGAAATTGTAAAACTCACTGCAAACGAGTATGCAACATTCTGCGAGCACGAAACAGAAATTTGTGAGCTTGGTTATATTGTATCTCCCTATGGTGAGCGTGAAATAATTGTCCGTGAAATTCCTATGGAGGCAGAAGAATCAGACATTGAAGAAACGATATTTGAAATAATCTCAATGTTTTCCGCTAATCGCAAAAACATTGACGATGACTTGGCAGCAAAGATGCTTTACCGTATTGCCTGCCGTGGAGCAATAAAGGCAAACAAGGAGTTAAATCTAGCCGAGATGGACAAGCTTCTCACTGATATTTTTATGTTGGATAATATTAACACTTGTCCTCACGGGAGACCGATTACTATAGAATTTACAAAAGATTTTATCGAAAAACAGTTTAAAAGGATAGTTTAAATGAACAAAGTTATTGTAATAGCAGGGCCTACCGCTACGGGAAAAACAGCCCTTTCGGTAAGGTTGGCACATAGTATGAACGGTGAAATAGTTTCTGCCGATTCAATACAGATTTACAAAGAATTAAATATCGGCAGTGCTAAACCCAGTATCGAAGAACGAGAGGGGATACCGCACCACTTAATGGATATGGTTACGGCTACAGGTGTTTATTCCGTTGCAGATTATGTGGAGGACGCCAAGAAAAAAATAGACGAAATTTTGTCATGTGGCAAAACTCCAATAGTTGTAGGTGGAACAGGTCTTTATATTTCATCACTGGTGGACAACGTTGAATTTTCAGACTCTGATATTGATATGTCGGTGCGAAAAAGACTTCAGGAAGAACTGGAAAAAGCAGGCCCTGAGGCAATGCATAAAAGACTCGCGGAGGTTGACCCTGAGTCTGCAGAGGCAATTCATCCCAACAACACAAAAAGGGTGATAAGAGCTTTGGAGATTTTTGAAACCACAGGAAAAACAAGAACTGCCTATGAGGCAGAATCAAAGCTCAACCCATCGCCCTATGATTTTTGTCTTATCGCTCTTAATTGCGAAAGAGAGCTGCTATATGAAAGAATCAACAAAAGAGTTGATATTATGGTGGAGCAGGGGTTGTTTGACGAGGTAGAAAATCTTCTTGCACAAGGTGTTAGTCCTGATGCTCAGTCGATGCAGGGAATAGGCTACAAAGAGGCAGTGATGGCACTGTCGGGCGAAATTACAGAAGATGAGAGCGTAGAATTAATCAAGAAAAACAGCAGAAATTACGCAAAACGTCAGCTTACATGGTTTAAGCGTTGCGGATATACATGGTTTGATTGTTTAGATAAAGATTTATATGAAAAAGTGAAAGCCCATATCGGAGAGTTTGGTATATGAATGAATTAGACGCATATCGCGGCACGGTTGATGAAATTATATATATGAACGAAGATAACGGCTATGCCATCTTTGACCTTGAGGACGCAGACGAGGGTTTGATTACCTGTGTGGGAACTGTGCCCTATATTAAGTGCGGCGAAATTTTAGTGGTATGCGGCAAATGGGTGAACCACCCAAACTATGGTGAGCAGTTAAAAATAGAATATTTTGAACGAATTGAGCCTGAAACAAAAGACTCCATAAAAACATACCTTTCATCAGGTGTCATTAAGGGAATTGGACCGAAGATGGCAGAAAAAATCGTAGATTTATTTGGAGAAGAAGCTCTGCGTGTTATATCAGATACACCTGAACGTCTGGCAAAAATCAAAGGAATTTCCCATGAGCGTGCGATGAAAATAAATGAAAGCTACGTATCTGTACAGGATAAAGAGCAGCTTATTATGTTTTTGCAAAAATTTAATGTATCATTGGGCTACGCCATAAAGGTCTATGACATTTTGGGTAAAAATGCCGTGGAAAAAATCAAGGAAAACCCCTATATACTCTGCGAGCGGATACGCGGTATAAGCTTTAAAACTGCTGACAGGGTGGCAAGCATTTCAGGTACCGACAAGACAAACGAAGACAGAATCAAAGCAGGACTCAAATACATTCTCACATATTATGCAGGAGCAGAAGGTCACACATATCTTCCCCGTGAGGTGTTGATACACTATGGGGCAAAGATGCTTGAGGTTGAAGAACTTGCCGCAGAAAATGCTCTGGTTAGATTGCTTTCTGACCATCAACTTATAATGAAGAAAACAACCGAGGGCAAAGATGCTATATTTTTGCCTGCACTGTATTCTGCAGAAAGAGTGATTTCTACCTGTATCAAAGAAATAAATGATGCAGTAGCGGAAAACGTATTAAAAAATTCTGACAAAGAAATAGAAAAAATCGAAAAGGAAGAAAAGATAACACTTGGCTCGGCTCAGCGTGAAGCGGTTAAAATGGCGGTATCTTCAGGACTGACTGTAATTACGGGTGGCCCCGGTACAGGAAAAACCACGACTATTAACTTCATAATAAAGCTTTTTGAAAAGCAGGGCGAAAAAATCGCCCTTTGTGCCCCTACAGGCAGAGCGGCAAAAAGGATGACCGAGCTTTGCGGGATTGAGGCCAAGACAATTCACAGATTATTGGAAATTGATTACCGTGAGGACGATATTTTACGTGAATACTCAAGAGGTAACGCAGAACCTTTACCAGAAGATGTAATTATTGTTGACGAGGTAAGTATGGTTGATGCTATACTTATGGGGGCACTGATTTCTTCTGTAAAGTATGGTGCGAGGGTGATTTTAGTTGGTGACAGTGACCAGCTTCCCTCAGTTGGTGCGGGAAATGTGCTTTCCGATATAATTGAGAGTGAAACTGTTCCTGTAGTAAGACTAGATACAGTATTCCGTCAGGCAGAGGAAAGTATGATAGTAGTAAATGCCCACAAAATAAATATGGGTGAATATCCTATACTTAACGCAAAGGATAAAGACTTTTTCTTTATTGAGGCAGAGAATAATGAGCAAATATGCGAAAAGGTAATTGACCTTGTATCAAGGAGATTGCCGACGGCGTATGAGATAGACCCCTTTTCTGATATTCAGGTTATTACACCAATGAAGAAGACCGCAGCAGGTGTTTTTGCATTAAATGAGGGGCTACAGAAGGCGTTAAATCCCAAGGTGAGTGAAAAAACCGAACGTGAGTTCCAGACAAGGATTTTGCGATGTGGCGACAAAGTAATGCAGATAAAAAACAACTATGACTTAAGGTGGAAAAAAACGCCGGGTGATGAGGGTTATGGCGTGTATAATGGTGATATTGGGATAATAACAGGCGTTAGACCTTCCTGTGTTTCCATAACCTATGATGATGGAAAGGTTGTGGATTACGAAAATTCTCAGCTTGAAGAAATTGAACACGCTTACGCTATTACTGTTCACAAAAGTCAGGGCAGTGAGTTTGATACTGTTGTTATGCCTGTGTTTCGCGGTGTGGAGAAATTATTTACCCGAAACCTTTTATACACGGCAGTAACAAGAGCGAAAAACCGTGTGGTACTGGTTGGGCAGCAAGCGGCACTTGCCAAAATGGTTGATAACGACTACGAGGCAAAAAGATATTCCTATCTTAAGGAGCTACTAAAAAATGAATAATATTCAGTACGATTACATAGAAGAATATATAAACAACACTCACAAAGCAGAAGAACCATTTTTCGCGGACTTGCGTTCATATGCGCAAAACAACCACATCTATATAGTAAAACCTCAGGTGGAAAAACTGCTTGCGGTTTTAATGTCAATAGTAAGACCTGAAAAAATTCTTGAGGTAGGCACCGCTATTGGTTACAGCTCGATGCTTATGTTAAAGTATGCAGGAAAGAATTCTTGTGTTACAACAATTGAGCGTGATGAAAACGTATTGTCACAGGCAAGAGAAAACATAAGGCTGCGTGGGTTAGAAAACAGAATACACACAATTTTTGGTGATGCTTCTGAGGTTTTAGAGAGCATATCAGATAAATATGATTTTGTATTTATAGATGCGGCTAAGGGACAATATCGTGACCATTTTGAAAAAAGCTTGAAATTAGTAAAACCAGGTGGCATAATATTAACGGATGACGTTTTATATTTCGGTATGACTGCAAGTGATGAGCTTGCTACGAAAAAGCACATCACAATCACAAGGAGATTACGGGAATATTTGAGCTTTTTGTGCAGTGATGAGCGATTTGAAACAACAATACTTCCCATCGGCGACGGTGTGGCAATAACATATGTAAAGTAGGTAGCAGATAATGTACGTAATTTTAGGAATAGGAAACCCGGGAAAAAAATATGAGGGCACAAGACATAATATCGGGTTTATTGCTCTTGATTATATGGGTGCTCACTATGGTATAAAAATAAACAAGATAAAGCATAAGGCTCTAATCGGTGAGGGGAACATAGCCGGGGAAAAGGTGATTTTGGTAAAGCCTCAGACCTATGTGAATTTATCAGGTGATAGCTTAAGAGAGGTTTGTACTTTCTATAAAGTACCCCCTGAAAACGTTATCGTTATCCACGATGATGTGAGCCTTGATTGCGGTAAGGTGCGTATTCGTGCCAAAGGCTCTGCAGGCGGTCACAATGGATTAAAATCCATAATTTTAAACTTAAACAGTGATGAATTTATAAGAATTAAAATGGGAGTGGGAGCAGCCCCTGAGCATTACGATTTAGCAGACTGGGTGTTAGGTAAATTTTCAAAAGAAGAAATAACACATATGTCTCGTGCTGTTGATGCTATGGTAGAAGATGCCGTTCCCATGATTATAAAAAACGGAGTTGAGGCTGCTATGAACAGCTTCAATGCAAAGGTGTACTGATGGTACTTTTAAACGCGGTAAAAGAACTTTCATCCTACAATGAAATAAAGAAATTATCAGGCAAAGGTGCAAAGAATGTAGTAGGGCTTACCCGCCCTGCAAAAGCACATTTTGCCGCGTCGCTATGCAAGGATTTCGATGTTCAGGGTGTGTACGTTGCAGATTCCGACTACGAGGCAAAGCGTGTTGCTGACGAACTTATGTACTATCTTGGGGATAGTGTTTACTATTACCCGTCTAAAGAGCTTGAATTTTATAAAGCGGATGCTAAGAGTAACGAACTGTTAAATCAACGCTTTGAAATAATAGAAAAGCTGACATTCGGGAACAGAAACTCAACAATTACAGTTATGTCTTTAGATGCACTCCTTCAGTTTACAGTTGATTTGAATTCATACAAAGATAGTATATTAAATATTTCTGTGAGTGATGAAATTTCCCTTGAAAAATTGGCAAAAAGGCTTGTGGATTTAGGCTATACCCGTGAAGATACGGTAGAGGGTAAGGGACAGTTTGCAATTCGTGGTGGTATTGCGGATATCTTTGGTCCGTCAATGGAAAATCCTGTACGAATTGAATTTTTTGGTGACGAGGTTGACTCAATAAGAATCTTCGATGCGTTTACACAGGTTTCAGTAGAAAACAGTGATATTGCATCTATCGGTCCTGCAAATGACAGTTTTTCTGCCAAATCGCGTGAAACATCAATTCTTGAATATGTAAACGATGATGCTATCATTTTCTTTGATGAACCGCAAAAAATATCAGAGCGCAACGAAGGACTCAAATGGGATATTGAAGAAACAGTAAAGGCTCTGGCCGAAGATGACGAAAACTTTATATTTAAAGAAAAATATGTCCACGACTACTATGATGTTTTAAAAGAACTTTTAAAATATGAGTTCGTTGGACTTTTAGAATTGCCCTTCCCTTGCCGTGACTATAAGCCTGTGGCTGAAATAAATGTTGCCGTAGGTGATTTGGGAAAAACCTTTGGCGAGCGTGACAGGTTTTATGAAGAATTAAAGGATTTTCAAAAGAACGGCTACACAATTATTTTTTCAGTAAATCCTGATGCAAGAGGGAAGCTTTGTGAGGATTTAACTCTTAATGGCTTTAAAATAAACGAAACAGAAAAGCTTTTAAAAACTAAAATAAACTTTGCAGAGGGCGGATTGTCACGAGGTTTTTACTATGAAAACGAAAAAATTGCAATCTTCGGCTCTGAGGAAATCTTCGGAAAAGCTCCCAAGAAAAAGGGTAAACGGAAAAAGCTTGACTCAGCAAGTAAAATTCGAGATTTTAACGATTTAGATATTGGTGACTACGTTGTTCACCATACCCATGGTATAGGTCAGTATTTAGGACTTGATACCTTGGAGGTAGAAGGACAACGCCACGACTATTTAAAAATAAAATATAACGGAGACGATTTTCTGTACGTTCCCACATCGCAGTTAGACCTCCTGCAAAAATATGTAGGAAAAGAAGGCACAGTCCGCCTAAACCGTATGGGCGGTGCCGACTTTGCAAGGCAAAAGAAAAAAGTAAAAGCGTCAACTGAAGAACTGGCGCGTGAACTGGTAGCACTATATGCAGCAAGACAACAGGCACAGGGTTTTTCGTATTCTCCCGATACAGAGTGGCAAAAATCCTTTGAAGACGCATTTCCCTATGTTGAAACAGAAGACCAGTTAATAAGTATTGCAGAAATCAAAAAAGATATGGAAAGTAGTCGCCCTATGGATAGACTCCTGTGCGGGGACGTTGGCTATGGAAAAACTGAAGTTGCACTCCGTGCGGCATTTAAAGCAGTAATGGATTCAAAACAGGTGGCAATACTCGCTCCTACTACTGTTTTGGTTATGCAGCATTTTAACACCTTCTGTGAGCGAATGAAGAAGTACCCCATAAGGGTTGCTGAAATCTCAAGATTTAAGACCAAAAAAGAGCAGACAAAAATAATTAAGCAACTAAAATCAGGAGAAATAGATATAATCATCGGCACTCACAGATTGTTGGGGCAGGATATAGAGTTTAAGGATTTGGGACTCTTGGTAGTTGACGAGGAGCAACGCTTTGGTGTAAAACACAAAGAACGCATCAAAGAGCTTAAAAATAACGTAGACGTTTTAACACTTTCTGCAACACCCATCCCCAGAACA